>CAZIGO010000052.1:0-7098 GCA_964538595.1 uncultured Chitinophagales bacterium
TTCTGACAAAGCCTTGGATTGGCTGGCAGAAGAAGGGTATGAGCCCGAGTACGGCGCTCGACCGCTACAACGTGTGATACAAAAAAATATAGTCAACCCCTTATCTAAAAAGGTTTTGGCTAATGAAGTACAAAAAGATAATCATGTACGGATTGATGTTGATAAAAATAATGTGTTGACATTTAATCCCGTTGCTAAAAAAGAAGAGAAAAAAGCTACCACTAAAAAGTAATGATAGTGGAGTTCTGTGGAGGCATGAGGGAACTGCTCTTATAACTTTGAAACGAATTATTGTCCACTTTTACCCGGTTTTTGATACCTTTGTGCCAACTAAGGGGGTAGGTCGCAGTAATGTTGAGCTACAGATTAAAAACTTACACAGTATATATTTTTAAATTTTACGTTCCAATACAAAATTGACTTTTATGTTTGATGAGCGCCTTTCTGATATAATGGATGAAGATATAGAGTTTCTGCCTTTACTCTCCAAAGAGGATGAAAAGGAGATGTACGAAGAGTCTTTCCCGGAAGACCTACCGTTATTACCCTTACGTAATAATGTTTTGTATCCGGGGGTGGTAATACCTATTACGGTGGGTAGGGATAAGTCTATAAAATTGGTAAAAGAGGCGCATGATAAGGATAAAATTGTAGGGGTTATTGCTCAAAAGGATTCGAAAACAGAGGATCCCGGAGAAGATGATATTTATAAGACGGGTACAGTAGCTCGCATAGTGCGTATGTTGCGTATGCCCGATGGTAATACTACTATCATTATTCAAGGGAGACGCCGGTTTCAACTAAAACAACTACTACAAAAAGAACCCTATTTATGGGGAAAAACGGAGTTGTTAGATGAGCCCAGTATTGAGGAAGATCGCGAATTTACGGCAATCGTATCCATGATAAAAGATTTAGCCTCTGAAATCATTGATCTTTCCCCTAATATCCCGTCTGAGGCTTCCACAGCATTGGATAATATTACCAGCCATACTTTCTTGGTCAATTTCATCGCCTCGAACTTGGACGCCAAGGTGGCTGAAAAGCAAGAAATCTTAGAGATCAATGATTTTAAAACAAAAGCGGAATATATATTAAAGAAATTGCGGGAGGAGCACCAGATGGTCCAGATCAAACAAGAAATTCAATCTAAAGTACATTCCGATATAGAGGAACAACAACGTGAGTATCTTTTGAATCAGCAATTGAAGCGAATTAAGGAAGAACTGGGAGATAAGTCGGATGATAGCGAAACTCAACGGCTCAAGGAAGCCGCCAAAGAGAAAAAGTGGGGAGATAAAGTGCAACAGACTTTCGAAAAAGAACTCAACAAGCTGAACCGTCTCAATCCTGCCATGCCGGAATATTCGGTTACTTTAAATTATTTGGATTGCTTAATTGACTTGCCCTGGAATGAATTTACCGAGGATCGTTTTGATTTGGAACGGGCCAAAAAGATTTTAGATAAGGATCATTTTGATCTTAAAAAAGTCAAAAAGCGAATATTAGAATATTTAGCCGTACTGAAGTTAAAAAATGATATGAAAGCGCCGATTTTATGCTTCGTAGGACCTCCCGGCGTTGGTAAAACTTCCTTGGGGCGATCCATTGCCCGGGCCCTTAAGCGAAAATTTATTCGAATGTCACTTGGTGGGTTACGGGATGAAGCAGAAATACGGGGACATCGGAAAACCTACATCGGAGCTATGCCCGGCCGTATCATCCAATCGATCCGTAAAGTGAATTCTTCCAATCCTGTTATGATATTAGATGAAATCGATAAGGTGGGCAATAATTTTAGAGGAGATCCCGCTTCTGCCTTATTAGAAGTGTTGGATCCGGAGCAGAATAGTCATTTCTATGACAATTTTCTTGAACTCGAATATGATTTGTCTAAAGTAATGTTTATTGCTACAGCCAACCGGCTCGATACTATTCATCCGGCCCTCCGTGATCGTATGGAAGTCATTGAAATTAGTGGCTATACTGTGGAAGAAAAAACTGAGATCGCTAAACAACATATCATACCCCGTTTGCGAGAAGAACATGGGCTGAAAGGAAAAAACTTGCAGTTGCGTTCCCGTGTCATTAAAACGGTAATACAAGAGTATACTCGTGAATCGGGCGTGCGAAATTTGGAGAAAAAACTGGCCGCTGTTATGCGTAATGTAGCTCGTAAAGTAGCGGAAGGGAAAAACTTTAAAAAAGTGTTGAGTAATAAGGACATTCGTCGCATATTAGGTCCCCGTAAGTTTGAAAGAGAAATCTATAAGGAAGTTGATATGCCGGGTGTAGCAGTCGGGTTAGCCTGGACCCAAACGGGGGGAGATATTCTTTTTATAGAAAGTAGTTTACACCGGGGGAAGGGAAAGTTGAAATTGACCGGTAGTTTAGGGGACGTAATGAAGGAATCGGCTAATACAGCATTGAGCTTTATAAAAGCACAAAGTGAGGCATTGAATATCAACCCTAAAATTTTTAATCATTGGGATATTCACTTACATGTACCGGAAGGAGCTATCCCTAAAGATGGTCCATCGGCCGGTATACCTATGCTAACTTCCTTGGCTTCTATATTTACACAGCGTAAAGCAAAACCCTATATGGCTATGACAGGAGAAATTACCTTACGGGGGAAGGTTTTGCCTGTCGGAGGGATTAAAGAAAAGATTTTGGCCGCTAAACGCTCGGGAATCAAGGAAATAGTATTATGTAAAAAGAATAAAAAAGATCTGGAGGAAATTAATGATGCCCATTTGGAAGATCTGAAATTTCACTTTGTTTCTGATATGATGGAGGTTTTAGAATTAGGGTTAGAAAAACATCCTGTAAAATCTTCGAAAGATTTAGAAATGCCAATATGGGAGAGAAATGATGAATATCCTCCTCTTAAAGCACAATGATTGAAAGCGTAATATTTAATATAGTTTTGTGGATTAAGGAGTAGTGACTTAATTATTAATCGTTAAGTTTAATAATAGAGGAGAGCCAGAGATTTTTTTAATACACTGTGGTGGGTGGTCCTGTCTCTGCTCTCCTCTTATTATAATTTATTTGTTACCAATATATAAGATTACTTTTGGATACCATAACTTTTTTATATTTTATTATATACCTCTTGATTATACTACATTAATTCTCATCTCGTTGAGTAATAAATGAAATTTTTGTATAAGCAACTATTAAGTAGGATATTATGTTGGAGTGTCTTTATACTCTTTCCCTTCTTTAATAATGCTCAACTGGGAGGGGCTAATACTTATCAATTTTTAGAATTGCCCCATTCAGCACTTATTGGAGCTTTAGGGGGTAAGATGGTGGCTTTACAAGACAATGACCCGGTATTGGGATATTATAACCCTTCTCTTCTGAACAAAAAGATGCATCAACAATTAAGCATCAATTCTGTGCTTTATTATGCCGCTATTAACTATGGCTATGCCGGTTATAGTAAACACTATGATTCTTTGGGAACGTTTAGTGGAGGAATACATTATATCCATTATGGAAAATTTACAAGGGCTGCCCCGAATGGCCGTAAGCAGGGAAGCTTTTCGGCAGGAGAGACAGCCTTACAATTGGGATGGGGCCGATCTTATCAGCGATTCACCTATGGTGCGAACCTCAAATTGATCGGTTCCTTTTTCGAACGATATAATTCCTTTGGTATAGGATTAGATATTGGCGGAACCTATAGGAATAAAGAAAAACAGTTTATTATATCTGGAGTCCTGAAAAATATCGGAACACAGATCAAGTCTTATCGATCGAAACATAATGAGCCCTTTCCTTTTGAAATTCAATTGGCTGCTTCCAAAGGTTTATTGCACGTTCCCTTACGACTATTTGTTACTACTCATAATTTACAGAAATGGGATATCCAATATGAATCGCCGTTGCAACAACAAGATCAAACACCACTGGTCGATAGTACCAATCAACAAAAACAGAACAGACAATATATCGATATAGCTGATAAGTTATTTCGTCATTTTATTTTTGGTGCAGAGTTTACAATAGCTGAGCGGGTTAGCTTGCGGGGAGGGTATAATTTTATGCGGCGTAAGGAACTAACTATTGATTCCCGCAAAGGCATGGTCGGATTTTCTTTTGGGGCAGCCGTTAAGATAAGCCATTTTAAAATAGGATATGCCCGTTCCCTTTATCATTTGACCGGGGGCACTAATCATTTCTCTATTATTATGGATATGGGGGAAACGTTTTGAGGGAGATTTCTTTAGGTCAAAGCAGCAGCCATCGTTTTTTGATTATCTAAGGCTTTGTTTCGGGCTTCTTGTGCAAATGTCTCCCCCTCACCTGCGTATATAATACTTCGAGAGCTATTAATGAGTAAACCACAGTGGTCGTTTTTACCGTGAGCGATAACTTCTTCTAAATCTCCTCCTTGAGCTCCTACACCAGGAATAAGTAAAAAGTGGTGGGGCACGATATCCCGGATAGCTTTAAAATGAGCCCTTTGAGTAGCCCCAACTACAAACATTATTTGTTGTCGATTTCCCCATTCTTTCCCTTTGACCAATACGTGTTCAAACAGGCGATATTGGTGATCTTGTAATAGTTGAAAATCTTTGCTACTGGCATTGGAAGTTAATGCCAACAAAATGACCCATTTGTTCGGATATTTCAAAAAAGGGGTGACTGTATTTTTTCCCATGTAGGGGGAGAGGGTGACAGCGTCTACTTGCAGTTGCTCAAAAAAAGTATGAGCATATTGTTCAGCGGTATGCCCAATATCGCCCCTTTTTGCATCTGCTATGATGAAATGGCTGTCAGGAATAATATCAATGGTTCGTTGTAAGTTTTCCCATCCCTTAGGCCCCTGTGCTTCGTAAAATGCAGTATTGATTTTATAAGCTACACAAAGATCTTGAGTATAGTTGATAATAGCTTTGTTAAAAGCTAAAACAGGTTGAGACTTATTATGTAAAAAGGAGGGAATCTTAGTAGGGTCCGTATCAAGTCCTACGCAAAGACAAGATGATTTTCGCTTGATAAGTTGGGATAAATCCTGATAATTCATATAGAAATTAGGATAAAAGGAAGTTATTCTTGTACAGAAGTGGTATTGATCGCTTTAACTTCCGATATCTGGGGGGCTCTATTTTTGATGGCTTCTTCTAATCCAGCTCGCATAGTTACACTGCTCATAGGACAGGGCTGACAGTTCCCCAAAAATCGTAATTTTACTACTCCTTCTTCGGTGATTTCTACCACTTCAACATCTCCTCCGTCAGCTTCTAAATAGGGACGAACAGTTTCTATAGCATCCTCCACCTCTTGGTATAATGCTTTGTTTGCTTCTCTCTTCATAAATTAATAATTCGTTATTTCTACTTTTTCAGTGGGTGCCAAATTAGCATTACGGATGGAAACTTGTTGAGCAATGTTTTGCCCCAATTCACTGAAAGCATGAGTGATAGGGTGATCGTCTTGTCTAAATGCAATAGGTTTGCCCGTATCACCTCCTTTACGAACTGCTTCCTGAATAGGGATTTGCCCTAATAGGGGCACTTCAAATGTATTAGCTAACTTTTCTCCGCCTCCTTTCCCGAATATGTAATATTTTTTATCAGGGAGATCCGGAGGGGTGAAATAAGACATGTTTTCAACGATGCCTAAAATGGGAACATTAACGGGATTCATCTTGAACATCCCCATCGCCTTTTTAACATCGGTAAGAGATACCTCTTGAGGTGTAGTAACAGCAATGGCTCCTGTAACAGGAACAGTTTGTACGACGGTCAAGTGAATGTCACCGGTACCGGGAGGTAAATCAAGTACGAGATAATCCAGGTCGCCCCAAATACAGTCTCTGACAAATTGTTTGAGGGCGGAAGAAACCATGGGGCCGCGCCAGACAACAGCTTGTTTTTCTTCGACAAGAAATCCGATAGAAAGTACCTTTAATCCATCCTTCTCAATGGGTAAGAGCTTGGCTTTGCCATCTACCTTTTTAACTTTGGGTTGAGCGCCCTCCAGCCCTAACATGGTGGGAATGGAAGGTCCATAAATATCAGCATCGATTAATCCTACTTTGGCTCCTTGGCGGGAAAGAGCTGCCGCTAAATTGACAGCTACGGTAGATTTGCCTACTCCCCCTTTGCCGGAGGCGACAGCAATAATATTTTTTACATTGGGCAATAATTCTTCATCATCTTCCCGTTTTGTAGTGACGCTGGAGGTTAGTTCTATATCCACTTTTGCTGTATCATCTACCATTTGATGGATGGCCTCGATACAACTAGCTTTTAAGGTATCTTTAACCGGGCAAGCTGGAGTGGTGAGAACCAGTTTGAAACTTATCTTCCCCTCTTCCACTTCTAAATCACGTATCATATTCAAACTAACCAAATCCTTTTTCAGATCAGGGTCTTCAACCGTTCCTAAAGCTTTGAGAATATCTTGTTTGTTGTATGACATAAAGGTGATGCGCCTTTCTAATGCAATACATTAATATAGTCATTTAATTAAACAAATCCGAAGGACGGATAGTTTCTTTGAGGCTTTTTCTCCTGAGAATCAAACTAAGTATTCTAAAATTCTTTGCTCCGGATCAAAGGATTGTAAAGTGTTTAGTTGAAGTTGTTCAATACTTAGATCAATGAGCTCTCTTTGATCTGAAGGGGGATTCCTCGTTTGATTAGCAAAGTAATGGCCGGAATCGATTAAAGCTTCAAGAGGCACCAATCCTATGATCTCTGCCCCGTTGATGTTTAGTTGGTGTTGACGGGCTTTTTCTTTTACTGCTTTAAAAGCGATATGCAAGGGAGTGGCCTTATAGTTTGTGATATTCATTGAAACTTGGGCTGACTTGTATTCTTCTATATACCAGCCAATAGCTTTGAGTCCATTATATTGATCATGTTGTTCCCGTTCTTGCCGAATTTCGGCAGCGATACGCTGTGCCTTATGGACGTCGGAAGTGTTTAGGTTGATGTTAAAAGCAATGAGGTAGTGCCGGGCTCCTATTACCGTAGCGCCTGATTTTGCATTAAAAGTAGAGGGCCCGTAATCGGGCTCCCATGCCGGTTGTTTCAATTTTTGAGATAATCCCTCATATTCACCTCGACGGATATT
>CAZIGO010000052.1:7108-13053 GCA_964538595.1 uncultured Chitinophagales bacterium
TCTTCAGTAGCCGCAAACTCATACATATACACGGGAATGGCTAGTTCTTTACCTACCCGTTCACCTAATTGATGGGCTAAATTTACAGTGGCTTCCATATTGGTTTGTGAAACAGGTACCAATGGACAAACATCCGTAGCACCGATACGGGGATGCTCGCCCTTTTGTTGACGCATATCTATCAGTTGACTGGCTTGTTGAATGGAAGCGAAAGCTGCTTCAGCTACAGAGTCAGGGGAGCCAGCAAATGTCATTACGGTCCGGTTAGCCGCTTTACCTTGATCAATATGTAGTAATTTTACCGAGGAAATCTCTCGTATAGTATCCGCTATTTTTTCGATTACTTTTTCATCACGTCCCTCACTGAAATTAGGGACACATTCTACTAAAGGAACATCTTTGGAGGAAGTCATTTTTATTCAAGTTATCTTACCATTGATAATAACTTCATCGACATGTTGGCTGCCAAAAGCATAAGGTAAGAACTCGTAGGAAGGAAGCTCCTTAGTTATAAATACGTTCGCCTTTTTACCGGGGGTAATACTTCCTAATTCTTCATTTACTTCCATCGCATACGACCCGTTGATAGTGGCAGCGTTAATAGCTTCCTCCGGCAACATGCCCAGCTTAATACAAGCCAGGGAAATAGTAAAGGGAAAGTTCCCGGAAGGGGAAGATCCCGGGTTGTAATCTGTAGCTAAAGCAATTGAACATCCTGAATCGATGATTTTACGGGCCGGGGCATAATCTAAGTTAAGATAGAAGGCCACGGAGGGCAAAATAGTTGGAATAGTTTTGGAGTTTGCTAAAAGGGCAATCTCTTCATCTCCGGCACTTTCCAAGTGATCGACCGTTAAAGCTTGATGGTCAATAGAGGCTTGTACGCCGCCAGTTTGTCCTAACTCATTGCCGTGAATTTTATGGGTGAAGTCATACTTTTCAGCCGCATCCAGTAATCGCTCTGTTTCTTCTCTTGTAAAAAAGCCCCGATCACAAAATACATCAAAGTAATCGGCCAATCCTTCCTCATGAACCTTGGGTAACATCTTATTAATAATCAGATCAATATACTCATCACGATTGCCTTTATATTCTAACGGAATGGCGTGAGCTCCTAAAAAGGTGGATTTTATGGTGAGCGGGCTTTTTTCTTTAAGCTTTTTGATCACTCGCAACATTTTTAGCTCTCCTTCTACCGTGAGCGCATAACCACTTTTAATTTCTACAGCCCCTGTACCAAAGTCTTTAATCTCTTCCAGACGCTTAAGAGCGGGTTCTAAAAGTTCTTGCTCACTGGCTTCATTGAGTCGTTTGGCGGAATTTAATATGCCTCCCCCTTGTTGAGCAATCTCTTCATAAGAGAGCCCTTTTATCTTATCCACAAATTCCGATTCACGGCTCCCGGCATAGACGAGGTGGGTGTGGGAATCACACCAGCAGGGAAAGACATAGCGGCCAGTAGCATCAATTTCTTTGTCAGCTCGTTCAGGACAATCTTCCATAGCGCCGTACTCGGCAATTTTTTCATCTTCAATAAGCAAGTAAGCATTTTCCTCCAACGGCAGTTCCTCTAAACGATTGCCATAAAGTAGTTTGGGGTTGTTGGCACGAGTTTGTAAAAGACCTTTTATATTTTTTATAAGTAGATGCATAGGTTGTTTTGGGTGTGTATTCAGGGCTCAAAGATAAATAGAAAAACTAACAATGAAAAGAAATTCCCCTTTCCTTAAAAAAGTGCTGTATCCATTGACAATTATTAGTTTTGTGATAGGTGATCTTATTTTTGGGCAATATTTCTTTGATTTATGGTGATTATTGTACATTTGTAAAGTTGTGATAAAAATGTGATAAGTGTTAAATTTGAATGGGATGATAACAAAACTTTATGAGCTCGATCTCAACACAATATATTGTTAATCAACTGAAACGGGGAAAAGTACTCTTTTGGTTGAGTGTGACCTTCATGCTGATTTTGCCGTTCAATAGTGATAATATCGGCTTTTCAGATGGAGAGGTCGCCCAATGGGACTATGGACAGGCAGCATTGAAGTATTATCAAACCTTTGGCCAGGATACTACTTTCGAAAATCCGCAACGCTATGACAAAATGTTTCGGAAGGGAGGGTTGAAACACAAGGGAGCAGCCTTTTTTATGACGTATTCCTTAGGTTCTAAATTGCTTCCTGATATACCTCCGCGGGATGTCCGCCATTTTTTAACAGCGATTGTCGGGTTGATCTGTATGGTTTTTACGGGACTTATTGCAAAAGAAACCACTAATGAATGGAGGGCAGGGATTATAGCTTTATGGTTAATATTTTTGACCCCTTATTTCGTAGGGCATAGCTTAGTAAATGATAAAGATATACCTACTGCCGCGACTATGGCTATGGGTATATATTTTATTATCAGGTTGGTGAAAGGGCTCCCTCAATTAAGTTATAAAAACTTAATCGGTTTTGGGGTGGCGACGGGATTGGCGATCGGTATCCGGATCGGAGGCCTCTTATTGGTGCCTTATCTATTTTTATTTTTTGGCATGGCTTATTTGTTAGATCCCGAAAAGCGACGTCGCTATCTTTTTTACAATCGCCTGCCTTTATTTAAAAACATAGGTTGGTTATTAGTGGCCAGTGTAGGAGGCTTTTTGTTAGGAGCTCTCTTTTATCCTTATGTTTTGTCCGGTAACTTATTTGTCCGTATGTGGGAAATATTTGCGCGGGCCAATGACTTTCCCCTCAATGTTACGCAGGTCTTCGAGGGTAAATTGATGAAGTCCCGGCAATTTCCCTGGTATTTTCATACGAAACATCTCATGATCACTATCCCCGTCATTGTATGGGTATTGTTTTTGGCTTTTCTCCCCGTGTATTATTTCTTTGCCCGCCGTAAATTGAAACCCATCTATGCCTTTATACTTCTCTTTGCCACTATATTCCCTGAAGCGTATATCAATTATACAGGGGCTAATGTCTATGGCGAATGGCGGCATATATTGTTTATCTATCCCACCTTTGTCGCTACTAGTGGTTTAACGGTACATTACTTGATGGATATGTGGAAAACGATCTATTGGAAGGCATTAATAGTTGTAGGTCTGATCTTTTGTTTAGCAAAACCGGCTATTTGGATGATCAAAAATCATCCCTACGAATATGTGTATGCTAATATGTTAGTCGGTTGGTATCAAGGTAGTTATGCTGATTACCCGGGGGATGTCTACCGATTAGGGACGTTAGAATCCTACCAGTGGTTAAATAAATATGTGCGTAAGAATGAAAAAAAATACCCCCTTCAAGTCGTCAGTAACGATGGATTTGTGATGCGCTACTTAACTCGTCATCAGCGCGATACATTTAAAGTGTCGCGCTCCGGTTATAAAGCACTTTGCTTTAAAGATTGGGACTATGCTATCATGGGAATGATCTTTCTCCGCCCCGAGCTTCGGGAAAAAATGTATCCGCCCCCTAAAACAATTTATACTGTAGATGTCGAAAATCAACCCATATCAGCTGTTATTAAGCGTCCCACTCATGCAAAACGGGGGTTTCACCTTTATCAAAATAAAAAATTTGAAAAGTCCTTTAAACATTTTCGTAAAGCTTATCAGCAACATCCGGAAAATATGTGTACTTGGTTTTATTTAGGAAAGCTTTACATGAAGATGGGGCAGTTTGATAAATCCCTTAAATTTCTCAAAAAGTACAATAATTATTTTTCTAATAATTTACCTACCAAAGCAGCATTAGGGGATGTACATTATCGGAAAGGGAATTATAAAAAAGCTCGTCGCTTGTATTACTTGCTGTTAAAGAATGATGTAAATTTTGTTAAAAAGTTTAAGCTCAACTATTTGATTGCTAATTGCTTTTATCAAACTAACAATTATCGTAAAGCGATGGTCTTCGTGAATCGGTCATTAAAACAAAAATCTGGGTTTAAGCCGGCTCGTCAATTGAAAAAGAAGATTAAAAAGAAACAATCATAAATCACTATATTTAATTGCTTTTAATCCTGTCAATTAAATTATGTCTGGGAATAGTTTTGGTCAAAATTTTCGTATTACCACTTTTGGTGAAGCTCATGGAAAGGGGATTGGGGTGGTAATAGATGGTTGCCCGGCCGGACTAAACGTTGATCATCAATTAATAAAGAAAGACTTAAACCGCCGAAAGCCCGGGCAATCTTCTATTACTTCGCAACGAAAAGAAGAAGAAAATTATGAGATCCTATCCGGAGTATTTCAAGGGGAAACTTTGACATTACCCAACAGCGATGCTCGACCGGAGCATTATAACCATTTGAAGAATATATACCGTCCTTCTCATGCTGATTTTACTTATGATAAAAAATATGGTCGACGGGATTACCGAGGTGGGGGACGTTCGTCAGCTCGTGAGACGGCTTTAAGAGTAATAGGAGGTGCTTTCGCTAAAATGATATTGACAAAACAGGTGGGGACATCAATTACCGCTTATGTTCGTCAAATCGGTGATTGGGCATTAGACGTGCCTTATACCTCATTAGACTTTGATAAAATCGAAGAAAATCCTGTGCGTTGCCCTGACCTCTCGTTAGCCAAACAAATGGTGAAACATATTAAAAATGTCCGGAAGCAAGGCGATACACTTGGTGGAACGGTACAATGTGTTATTCAAGGGGTTCCCCCGGGTTGGGGAGAACCTGTCTATGATAAGTTGGAAGCTGATCTGGCGAAAGCAATGCTCAGTATCAATGCTAGTAAAGGATTTGAAATAGGAGAAGGGTTTGATAGTACAACAATGCGGGGGAGTGAACATAACGATATATATACTACAAAGGATGATAAGATCGTTACTACAACAAATCATGCAGGAGGCGTATTAGGAGGTATATCCACCGGGATGGATATTTATTTCAATGTACCTTTTAAACCCGTCTCTACCCTTATGCAAGATCAAGAGAGTGTAGACAGTTCGGGTAAACGAGTTACTGTTCAAGGTAAAGGTCGCCACGACCCTTGTGTCGTGCCCCGGGCCGTTCCAATTGTCGAAGCAATGGCTGCTATAGTATTGGTAAATCATTGGATGCGGAATGCTTCCAGTCAGCTCGGCTGATTTTTTTCAATCAGTAAAAAAATATGAGAGCTATCAAGAATTTAATATTGGTGTTCGTTTTTCTTGTCACCTATAGTGTAGGAGGAGTAGCTTCCTCGGATACCCTTCAAAAGCATTCACATTGTAAGAAGGGAAAACAAATGTTAGCACAGTATAATTATGCAGAAGCCCTTCCTTTACTACAACAATGCTATCAAAGGGATACTACTCAAAAAGAGATGTGGTATGATTTAGCGTTAGCGTATTATAAAACCGGTCAGTATCAAAAGGCTGGAAGGATATATAATAAAATTTATCACCAAGATAGTATGACTCGAAGTGTCCTTTATCATTTAGGAGAAATTCACATGTATGAACAGCGTTGGATACGAGCAAAAAAATATTTTAATCGGTTACAACAATTAAATCCTAATCAATCCTATCCCTATAAAAAGTTGGGTAAAATTGCTTTGTATCAAGAACGTGACAGTCAAGCTCTTAAATTTTATAATAGGGGCTATCAGCAAAACAAAAAAGACATAACGATAATTTATCAGTTGGCACGTCTGTATTTAGAGCAGGACCGACCTTATAAATCTCAAAAGTATATTCAAAAAGGGTTAAATATAGATTCCACTCATCGTAAGTTTAGAAAATTGAAAGCCAAATGGGCTTATAAACAAAATAAGTATAGCGCTGTTACAGAGCAAATGAAATATATATTGACTGAACATGATACCCCGGTCTATTATATAAAATTAGCGGGTATGGCACATTTGAAGTTACAGGAATTTAACCATGCGAAAAATTATCTGGAGCAGGGGATAGAGTTGGCTCCTAACTCGGAAGTGATCCATTATTATTTGGGAT
>CAZIGO010000053.1:0-13036 GCA_964538595.1 uncultured Chitinophagales bacterium
ATTGAATCAGCTTGATTTTTTGGTTCTTTTGTATCAAGACAAAAGAACAAGTAAGTTATGACTAAACCAAACACTATGCGGTATACATATCACATAGAATTGATGACCGTTTCCGTTGTGTTAAGTGGTCTTGTAAATGGCTGCTGTCTTAACTCCGAACCTGAGCACCGTAGGATACCGAACAATGAGAAAAGCAAGAATCTCGAATTAAGCAACTAAAAAAAGAAAATGAACGTCTTAAAGAACAGAATGAGGAATTTAACCGAAGAGTTGAAAAATTAGAGCAAAAAGTAAATAAATTAATAAATGAAAAATAAACGGTAGGGCCCATAATGCATAGGCTAATCTAAATATTAACTCCTTTTCTCACAGTAAATAACCGTATGAAATTAAGTTTCATGAAAGAAACAAATTTCATAAAGCAAGGCATAATTCTGCTGGCACTCCTGGTTTGTATCAGCACCTGCTGTATTAACGAGCCCACGAATGACAGAACCATTAAAATATCAGTGGAAGCGAAACAGTGGGCCCCTTATGAATTAGGGCAAAAAGTGATTTTTGAAGCAGATACTTCTGTACAACATGACACACTGGAAGTGACGCACCGTGTAAAAAAATAGAATACTGCATCGAAGAGACAAGTGTAGAAAAGTATACATAGAACATTTACATATTGATCTTAAAAATAAAGAAGGTAAACATGAGATCAGTATCATTGTATTCCGTGATTCTATAGACTTATCTGCAAGAGACCATTTAAAATTTAACAACAATTTTGTTTTTAAAAATAATAGATTTACTAATAATGCTTCGCCCCAGAATACTTATCACAGTTCCGTGACGTTAAATGGAAAAAGTTATGATAAGGTACTCCACATACAAGGAACATACAAGGAGCCACTGATAGTTGTACTCAATGCATTGCTGAGTTCTATTATGGGAAAAATGTTGGATTGATTTCATTTAAGCAAGCCAATGATATTCAATGGTTCAAAAAGTAAGTAAGTTATGAAAAACTCCCCAAACACTATTATATCAATTATAGCTCGTGGGTTGTAATTTAGTTTATTGGGATGTTCTCGGATTTATTATCTAAATGATTCGTGAGAGCGCTGATATAGGATTGGGGAGACAGTGTTATTGGAGTGGTGAAACGTTTACTCGATCCTTTTTTATAACCCCCCGTAATATACGAGAATAGGGTAGAGCTTAGAAAAAGAGTAATAGCCCTGCATTACCTTTTTCCGTTTAAACTTTTCGGATAAAATCAAGGAGGTAGGATAGACCACTCGCCCTTCCAACATGCTATAGACCAGCTTGTGTTTGCTGTCATCATCTCCTTGTATTTTTACGGCATAGTAATTGTCATTCAGTTGGTTGATTACTTTGTTTTTGCTGAAAACATTTTTTTTCATTCTTTGGCACCACTTACACCAATCGGTGGTAATGAACACAAAAATCTTGCGTTGTTCATTGGCCGCTTTTTTATTGGCTTCTTCCATCGTGAGCCAATTAACCTGCGAACCCTTTTCTTCCTTTTCTCCCTTTTCTTCCTCTTTTTGTTGCTGGGGGGAAGATTGAGCCCACGCCTGGTTCATCGTTACTGAGGCTATACTTAATATTAGGGCTATAGCTATATAATATCTTCGTATAAAAATCATAAAATCTCCATATAATTTTTTTTAAACTGCTTGAATTTTCGCTTTTTATGGTGGTCTTCCCCGAAATACTTTAAGATGAGATCCATCTTTTTAGGACCGATGAAGCCGGGAATCGGTTGAATCATTTGCATTTTTTCATTAAGAAAGACGGTGGTGGGGTAGGAAGCTTTTCCTTTCATGAGTTTTAGGGCTAATTCATGGGTACCTTTACGTGAAGTGAGCGTGTCCTTACCAAGGATAATAGTATCCTTCCGTTCGGCATTGAATTTAACGGGATAATAGTTTTTATTGATGTATTGAGCAATGTGGGGTTGGGCATAGGTACGCCGTTCCATTTTTTTACACCAACCGCACCAACTGGTGTAGATATCAATCAATATCTTTTTGGGCTGCTTTTGTGTTTGTACAACGGCTTCTTTAAAACTCATCCATTGAACTTCAGCCGGCTCTTTCTTTTTTTCTTTTTGAGTAGCTGCTCCCGTGGTGGCGGTATCAGCATTAGTTTTTGGAGCTACAGTAGTCGATTTATTTTGAGCTATTACTGTTTGAAGTATAGGAGATCCGGCTAATAGTACAAGGGAGCAGAAAAGAAAATATGTGAGCATTAACCGCAAATTACACAAGATCAATAATATTTGACCGAAATATAAATAAAATTTATAGGTCTGACTTATTGTTTTTCATAAACTTCTTAAAAGACTTGTCTTTACTTAACTCTTTTGTATCAGTGGTGTCGCTGTAGTGTTCACCGGTAATGTAACGTAAAGTTTTATCCATATAAGGAGGTTTGTGAAAGCCTCGCAAGACGCGGAGGTAACCAAAATTTTGATCTAAGAAAACATAAGAAGGATAGACCGGGCGTCCTTGTAAAAGGGACAAAGCTAATCCATGTGTGCCTCTTCGCCCTGCTTTTTTGTGAAATACGAATTGACGGCCATCAAAGTGGATCGTATCTTTCCGTTCTGCATCGATTTTTACCGGATAATAATGCTCATTAATATGTTCTACGATCTTCGGTTGACGGAAAGTGGTTTTGTCCATCTTTTTACACCAACCACACCAACTGGTATATATATCGATAAAAAACTTTTTCTTTTCCTTTTTTGACTTTTTGACGGCTTCTTTGAAGCTGAGCCATTGAATTTTCTCCTTCTCTTCTTGAGCAGTAGTCGGTTGCCCTAGGCAAAAGGTAAGAAATATAACACTGATCAAAACTATTCTTATATTCATGACGGTCTCTCTCTTTACGAGCAAATGACTAAATCATTATGAATGCTCTAAATTAAATATTTTTTAACGCTTAAACAAACTAATAGATTATGCCGCATAAAGTGATTGTAGCGATTTCTGGTGCCAGTGGTGCTATTTATCCCAAAACGCTGCTGGAAGAGTTAACCACTATTGAGGATCAATTTGAAGCCCTCGGGATAATCATGTCGGATAATGCAAAAACGGTATGGGAACATGAAGTAGGGGATAAGAGTTATGATCAATTCCCTTTCCCCATTTATGGTAAACGGGATTTCTCTGCTCCCTTTGCTTCGGGTTCCGCTAAGTATGATTGTATGATAATATGTCCATGTTCTATGGGCACGATGGGGCGTATTGCTCATGGGGTTTCAGATGATCTGACTACCCGGGCCGCTGATGTGATACTTAAAGAAAAGCGTCAGTTGCTGCTCATGCCCCGGGAAGCCCCCTATAACTTGATTCATATAAAAAATATGGAAACCTTGCTACAAGCAGGTGCCACTATTTGCCCTGCTACTCCTTCCTTTTATAGAAGTCCGGAAACCATTGAAGATTTGGTGAAAACGGTGACCCATCGATTATTAGATCTGGCCGGCTTTGATATTACTACTTATCGATGGGGAGAAAATCAAGGGACGAAATAGTTGCTCCACTTTTTTATAAGTTCCTATGCACTAAGTTTGAATGACACCGGGATTGAAGTTTTGGCGAAGGGGGGCATGGTTAGCCGCTTTTATCCCTTCGGAAATAACATTCCTTGTATTTAGTGGATCGATGATATTGTCGACCCAAAGACGGGCAGCGGCATAGTAGGGGGAAGTTTGTTCTTCATAATCCTCTTTGATTTCATTGAGTAGCTTTTCTTTCTTTTTCTTCCCTATTTTTTTACCCTGTTTCTTAAGTCGAGATACCTCGATTTGCAACATTGTTTTGGCTGCTTGTTCGCCTCCCATGACGCCGATCTTAGCAGAAGGCCAGGCAACGATCAGTCGAGGATCGTAGGCTTTCCCGCACATGGCATAGTTGCCGGCACCATAAGAATTCCCTACAATAACAGTAAATTTGGGGACGATAGAGTTGGAAACGGCATTAACCAACTTGGCCCCATCTTTAATGATACCTCCATGTTCGGCTTCTTTGCCTACCATAAAGCCGGTGACATCTTGTAAAAAGACAATGGGTATTCTTTTTTGGTTGCAATTCATAATAAAACGGGCTGCTTTGTCGGCCGCATCGGAATAGATGACCCCGCCGATCTGCATTTTCCCTTTCTTGGTTTGTACTACCTGTCGTTGGTTGGCTACTATACCTACTGACCAACCGTCCATTCGGCCGTAGCCGCATATTAAACTCTTCCCATAGCCTTCTTTATATTGAGTAAATTTTGAGGCATCGACTAAGCGTTCGATAACCTCTACCATGTCATAGGGCTTGACATTATCTTCAGGGATATAGCCATATATTTCTTTGGGGTCTTTTTTGGGAGGTTCCGGGTCTTTTCGGTCAAAGTCGGCTGTTTCGCTCGGGCCGAGGTTGTCCATTAATTCCCGAATATTTTGCAAACAAGTCTTGTCATCCGGCATTTTATAATCGGTGACGCCCGATATTTCGCTTTGAGTGGTGGCTCCCCCCAGTGTTTCTTTATCCACATCTTCTCCGATGGCCGCTTTGACTAAGTAAGGCCCGGCCAGAAATATAGAGCCCGTGTCTTCCACAATTAATGCTTCGTCTGACATGATGGGCAGATAGGCGCCGCCGGCAACACAGCTCCCCATGATAGCTGCTATCTGGGGTATGCCTTTGGACGACATAATCGCGTTATTCCGGAAAATACGACCGAAGTGCTCTTTGTCGGGGAAAATCTCATCTTGCATGGGCAAAAAGACACCGGCACTGTCCACTAAATAAATGATCGGCAGTTCGTTTTCCATGGCAATCTCCTGAGCCCGCAAATTCTTTTTTCCGGTGATCGGAAACCAGGCCCCCGCCTTTATAGTAGCATCATTAGCTACAACAACGCATTGCCGTCCTGATACATATGTGATGCCTACCACTACTCCCCCACCGGTACATCCACCATATTCTTGATACATATTAAAGCCGGCAAAAGGAGCAATTTCGGTAAAAGGTTGATCATCATCTTTCAGGAGATCTACACGCTCGCGAGCGGTCATCTTCCCTTTGTCATGTTGTTTCTCGATTTTCTTTTTGCCGCCTCCCTTATATATCTTCTCAAGGCGTTGTTTCATTTCGGAAACCTTGAGTTTCATAGTGTCTTCATTGCGATCAAATTCTTCTTTTTTCATAACTAACAGCGATTTTTTACGTATGTATAGACTTGGAAATTATCAATTAGCATCACCCCAAATTTAAAAAATATCCAGAAGTAGTCGAGAAAAATTGGAAAGAGGTTTTAAACTTACACGCTATTTGCTAATTTTGAGGTTGCAAAGAAAAAGGGATAGTGGAGTGAAACTTTTACAAAATTGACAGCGTTTTATAAATAACATCATTCACAAAAAGGGCAAGGCTTGCACGACCAGCTCCTGCCGAATTCCCCCAGGCCCGAGAGGGAGCAAGGGTAGGCGGTCGCAGCGGTGCGATGCAAGTACCTTGCCCTTATCTTATTTTTCTCATCTTTATGGCTATGAAATGGAGCTCTAACACAATAACGGCTTTTTTATTAGCGGTCACCCTCTCCTTGATGGGAAGTGGTTGTGCTACGAGTAATATCCAGGAAACTGATATGAATACAACGGAAGAAGGCAACTTTGTGCTCTATGTGAATAATAAATGGAGTGAGGCTGATTCCGTGGATATCAATATTTATATTAACGACAAAGTAGCGGTGTCTGATTATTTTTATGAAGATAAAGAACCTCGCACATATAAGTTCGACCTCAAGCCTGGGAAATACGATATAAAAGTAAAAAGCAGCCAAGCTGAAATAGCTTTTTCCTGGGAAATGAAGATGAAACAAAAGCGATGGGGGTATGTAGAGTATTGGGGTAATAAGGGCCCAGAGAAGCAAATACAGTTTACCGTCTATGACAGCCCCTTAAGCTTTGATTAAGTATGGATAAGGAAGAAGCCTTTTATTGGGCCATTGATCGACGTATTGCTCGTCTCTATCGTCTCTACGTTTTATATGATCGTATTACCGGCCGCTTACAGGAAGAATATGGTTGGAAAAATAAAGATATCCGCCTTTCCTTTTTTAATGAGATGGCGCAAGCGCTCTATCACTTAACCTTATTTTGTCGATTGGCGCGGGGGGGTAGTTTAAATGAAAAATGGATGAATGAAAGCATGCCCGAGGAGCGCGAATATGATACAGAAACCCTAAAGCACATTTTTAATGGCTCGTTAGCCCAGCTTAATATCAGTTATTGGCATATCTTTTATTCGCTCACTCATGATAAGTTCCAACAACTAAATAAGAAAATTTTTCAGAAAAAAGGAGAGGTTCAACAAAGTTTACCCAAGCTGGCTGAACAAGTGCTGGAACAAACTGGAGCTCCCTTTCCCGCTACTTTGTTTCAACTTTTCCATAATGTACACCACTGTTTAAAAGGGAACCAGTTTTATAATGACGGTTATCGAAAGTATTCCTCACTGGAATACCGGGATAAAACGTATGAATTTACAGGCGGGCGTTTAAAGTTTGATACCTTCACGCTTTTATTACATATTGTAGAAGATTTGGCCGGTATATATGTAAATATTGTCCGTTCTGACGACGTCCAATCATGGAATTTTACGTGGGATCCTCATTTTCGGACGGGGTAGTTGATTGGTTTAAGAGGAGCAAGGTTGAAATATTGATGGGATTTCTTATATTAAGCAAATATGTAAAAGCTTTCTAACTATGGATAGACTAACTAAATCTATACTTGCGGGGGGATTGTTGTTTCTCGTAAAAGCAGGTATTTCCCAACCGGCTTGGGTTCAATATATTAATAACCCTGATACTAATTTTTATGTGATACAAGAGAGTTTTGAACAATATTGGAAAGGACGTCAAGTGAAAAGAGGAATTGGTTGGAAACCGTTTAAACGCTGGGCCTATTTTATGGCCCCTCGCGTCTATCCTTCTGGACGAATTCCCGATCCTGCTCAAAAGAAAAAAGCATTAGCCCGCTACCGCAATCCTTCCTCCGCTGCTCGATTTAACAAAAGTGAGTGGGCTCCTTTGGGACCGGCGGACTGGACCAATGGGAATAGTGGTTACAACCCGGGGAATGGGCGTATCAATGATATCGTCGTCCATCCACAAGATACCTCGATCATTTATGTGGCTACGCCGTCAGGAGGGTTGTGGAAAAGTAAGGACGGCGGACAAAGTTGGAACCCTCTTACGGACACATTATCCGTGATCGGCGGTAGTGCTATAGCGATACACCCTGATGATCCGGATACACTTTATTTAGCTACCGGTGATGGAGACGGGGGGGACACTTATAGTATAGGGTTGCTTCGATCTGAAGATGGGGGGGGATCCTGGCAAAGTACCGGGCTCTCCTGGTCGGTGAATAATGCCCGCCAAATAAATGATATTTTAGTTCACCCCGACCGGCCGCAACTCTTACTGGCTGCCTCTGATAATGGTATCTACCGCAGTACGGATGGAGCGCAGAATTGGAACAAAGTTAGTTTCGCCGACATAAAAGATCTGGCTCTTATCCCTGCTCGTCATGATATTGTTTATGCCGCTGGTAATCAATTTTACCGTTCGGTGGATACGGGCAAGACCTTTACTAATATTACTAACGGACTCCCCGCTTCTTTCGATGTATCCCGTATGGCGATCGGGGTATCTCCGGATAAACCTCACTATGTTTACGTATTATCGGCCGATGCTTCTACTGGCGGATATTACGGTTTATATCGTTCCATCGATTCGGGGAAGACATTTAATCTGCGTTCCAGTAGCCCCAATATCTTAGGGTATTCCGATGATGGCTCCGACTCGCGTGGTCAGGGATGGTATGATTTGTCCATTGCGGTGGCCCCCGGTGATGCGGAAACAGTGTATACCGGGGGAATCAATGTTTGGAAATCGACGGATGGCGGAACCAACTGGAATATTGTGAGCCATTGGTATTATTATAATACGACAGCCCCCTATGTACATGCCGATATTCATCATTTAGGTATTTCTAATGGAAATCTGTTTGCCGGTTGTGATGGCGGTATCTTTAAAACGGGCGATGGAGGAGATAATTGGAAAGATTTGAGTAAAGGGTTGAAGATTACTCAATTTTACCGGATAGATGATTACCCGGGCAATGCCGGTATTATATGTGGCGGCAGCCAGGATAATGGGTCCAATCTTTTAAAAAGCGGAAGTTGGACGCACGTTTATGGGGCCGACGGGATGGAATGTTTGATTAATCATAATAATGCTGATATAGTCTATGTCAGCTCTCAAAACGGAGGAATTCGTAAATCGACGGATGGCGGACAATCCTTTACCGATGTTACTTCTGGCATAAGTGGCTCCGGAGCCTGGGTGACTCCCTATGACATGCATCCCTCCGATCCTAAACTATTGACGGCTGCTTTTGAAGATGTATGGTACTCCCGGGATGGGGGCAATAATTGGACGAAGATCTCCGCTATCGGCTCTCAACTTCATTCATTAGAATGGGCCCCCGCTGATACTTCTGTCCTCTTTACCGCTACTTATAATGACCTGTATAAAACTACAGACCGCGGGAACACCTGGACCAATATAACTTCGGGATTGCCCACTTCCAAAGCAGCAATTACTGATGTAGAAGTCCATCATACAGATACTTCTATTATTTGGGTAACGTTCTCGGGTTATTCGGCTAATCATAAAGTTTATAAAAGTGTTGATGGAGGAAGTAATTGGATCAATTACACCGATTCCTTACCCAATGTACCGGTAAATTGCATTACCTTTGATAAACAAACCGCCGGAAGTGTTTATATCGGTACGGATGTGGGAGTGTTTTACCGGGATACGAGCATGAATAATTGGATATCGTATCGTAAGGGCTTGCCCAATGCTATAATTCGGGAGCTGGAAATTCATTATCCTTCCAATTTGTTACGGGCAGCAACGCATGGACGCGGCTTATGGGAGGTGGCTCTTTTTGGTTGCACGAACAACAGTCAAAAACCATATCCCCAATTTTCTATATCCGATACCGTTATTTGCCAGAACACAAAAGTACAACTGACGGCCGAAGCCAAGCATTGTCCCCAACAATGGAAATGGGATTTTGGGGAAGGCGGTAACGCTAACACCGACACCCTTCCTCAAGTGCAGGTCAAATATACCCAGGGTGGGGAAAAAACCATCCGGTTAACAGTAAGTAACAAGATAGGTGATTCTACTTTGGTTAAAAAAGATTATTTGGAAGTGGTGGCTATTCCTGATACACCGGTGATTAAGCGTCAGGATTCGGTGTTGTATATCAGTCAATCGCCTGACAGTGTCCAATGGTACGAGTACGGCTTTTCTCTCCAGGGAGCGCAGGATACTTTTTATCGATTTGATGAGGAAAGTCAGTTTAGTGTTAAAGTATTTAATAAAGAGGGTTGTAATGTCAAGAGTGATCCCTATACTATCACAGGAAATGCCTCAGCACAAAGAAAAGATCTCAATTGGCGGGTCTATCCTAACCCGGTACAGCAACGGCTGCATATAAAAGGAGAGTATCATGTGCCGGGTCCGCTAACTATCAAGGTGCAGAATATATACGGGCAAAATCTATTAACAAAAATTACCGAACCGGGGGAAAATACTTTTTATTACAAATTAGATATGCAGCATTATCCCGCCGGTATTTATTTGGTTAAATTGATGACTCAATCTCATCAGCACGTTCAAAAAGTCATTATCAAGTAAGGGAGCAAGGTTAAGATTATGGCCCACCTAGTTATGACGGTTGTCAATGATGTGAATTATGATAAGCGTATGCAGCGTATTTGCACAACCTTGTCTAACGCGGGCTATGAAGTGACACTGATCGGTCGAAAACGGTACTATTCTGTTTCTTTGCGCCAACGTCCTTTCGAACAAAAAAGGTTGACGTGTTGGTGGAATAAGGGGAAACTGTTTTACCTGGAATATAACTTGCGTTTGTTTTTTTACCTCTTGTGGCATTCGTTTGATGTCGTTTGTTCAGTTGATATGGACACTTTACTCCCCGGTTATTGCGTGGCCAAACTGAAGCGTAAGATTTGTGTGTATGATGCCCATGAATATTTTTCGCAAGTTCCGGAGCTGACTCATCGTCCCATCACCCGCAGTATATGGAAAGGATTGGAGCGATGGCTCATCCCCCGCGTTTATTATAAATATACCGTAAACCGTTCTTTGGCGCAATTGATGGAAGAGCGCTTATCAACTCGTTTTGCTGTCATTAGAAACGTTCCTCGACGAGCTTCTTCTGCTTCTCCTCCTTCTTTCGAGCTACCTTCGTCCCCCTTTTTGTTTTACCAGGGCGTTATTAACGTAGGGCGGGGCTTGCCGCAATTAATTACGGCTCTCCAGGAATTGGATATCCCTTTATATTTGGCAGGGGAAGGGGATATAAAAGAAGAGTTACAGGAACTGGTACGAGCTCGAGGACTTACTGACCAGGTTACTTTTTTAGGGTTTGTCGAGCCTTCCCGCCTGTTGCCCTGGATGGAAAAAGCCACTATTGGTATCAACCTGATTGAAAATAGAGGGATAAGCTATTATTATTCATTAGCGAACAAATTTTTTGATTATATCCATGCGCAATTACCTCAAATAACGATGAATTTTCCGGAATACCGCCGGATTAATGAAGATTATGAGGTCGCTTTGTTATTGGAGGGTTGGCAAGCTCCGACGATCCGTAATGCAATACGCAAATTATTGGCGGATGAGGCGTATTATACCTACTTAGCGGAGAATTGTAAAAAAGCAAAGGAACAATATAATTGGGAAAAAGAATCCGAAAAACTGCTGCGCTTTTATAACAATATGCCGTTACCAAATCCTCCCACAGAAAAAGCTACCTGATAAAGGGGAAGTCGGTTATCAGGGAGATTTGAGGGTTGAAAACCGCCCCAATTTATAGAAGTCAAATAACCGCAGGCTGGGAAAGTTAGAATGCAGTTGATACCGCACCAAGGGGGCGGTAGTATTAAATATAAACTTTATGATCGGTAGGGAGTGTTTCTTTTTTATCAACCGGTAAGCGTAAAGGACTTTAACGTACTGTTGAAAGTCGATAGTGTCAATATCCTTAAAAGACAATATGCGCCATAAGTTGTGCAGCGCCCGGTCGGTTTTGTCCAAAAAGTCGTTCGTGCCAGGGATACCCATGTGTAGTAAGGGGTTATCGATATGAGTGACGGGCACCCCGTTTTCCCGAAGTATATACCCAAAAAGGGTATCATCGTGCCCGGGGTAGGGAAGTCGTTCATCGAACTCAACAGTATCAAAAAGTTCTCGCGGTATGAGAAAGTTTTGAGACATAAAGGACAAATGGGGAGATTGGTTACGAACTTCGGCTTTACGTTCTTCCCGTTGTTTCCCATAATACCACCGTAGTAATTGGGAATGATGAGGGGCATGAGAAGGATATATGATACCGCCGTAAACGACCTGTTGGGTGTTGTAATAGGGCTTATAGTTTTGCAGAAAATTTTCCGAAGCAATTTTCATGTCGCTGTCAATGAAGAGTAAGTTATTGTATTGTGCTTCGCGTGCCAGCCGGTTCCGTAAGGCACAACAACCGAGGTTTTGGTTCATCTCTTTATACGTCACTAAGGGCCACGCTTGCAATTGCCGGTTGATCTGTTGATAGTTCGTCGCCGATTGATCATCAAAGCATAATATCTCGTAAGTGTCAGGAGCTTGTTCGGCTTGATGGTGGAGGGTTTTAACCAATTCAGTGATATCCCAGTTATAGACAGGTATAAGAATGGAAACCATACACAAATAATTAAGAGGTGGGGGCTTCTTCGCTCTCTGTTACCCGGCCGTCTTTGATTTGTAATGTTCGTGAAGGGAATTTGTCCATTACGGTGTAATCATGAGTGGCTATGAGGACTGCAGTACCAGTTTTACTAATTTTCTTTAAAAGTTTTATGATTTCATCTGATGTTTCAGGATCGACATTTCCAGTCGGCTCATCGGCTAGGATCAGTTTGGGATAATTGAGGAGTGCCCGGGCTATGACGATACGTTGCTGTTCCCCGCCGGAGAGTTCGTGGGGCATCTTAAAATCCTTCGTCGGCAGATCCACTTGTTTTAAAACTTCGTTAATGCGGTCCTCCATTTTTTGTTCATCAGTCCAACCGGTAGCTTGCAAAACAAAAAGGAGATTATCTTTTACCGAGCGGTCCGTCAGTAATTGAAAATCCTGAAATACGATCCCCAATTTACGGCGTAAATAAGGGATCTCTTTCCAGCTTAAGTTGTTGAGGTCGTAACCGACCACTTCGCCGGTACCTTCTTCCAGCGGAAGGTCGCCATATAAAGTTTGAAGCAGACTACTCTTGCCGGACCCGGTTTTACCGATCAGGTAAACAAATTCGCCCTTATAAATGGTGATGTCCACCTCTTTTAGTACAAGCGTATGGCGCTGAAAAATTTGAGCATCCTTTAAATGTACGACAATAGGTTGAGCCATTAGACATCAATTTCTCGTATCTGCCCATAGGGCAAATCTTCGATCACCGATTTAATATAATCGACGTGGTCGAGCAGGCCTACTTTTTTTAGGGCGCGGTCGGGGCGCTGAGGGCGAAAATAGGCGATTAAAGTAAACTCGTCATCACGGAGCTGGATATAATCCGGTATTTTTCCTTCGCCTTTTACTTTGAGTATATACATGCCCGCTCCTTTTTACTGACAAAATTAATTAAATTGTGGGGTTCCTCCTAATAAACGCTGGCCCTAATCTTTATGAAACCGTGAATTTCTGTTACATTTGTGATGTATGAGTGATTCAAATAATTTACTACTGCGTGCAGCGCGTGGTGAAGAAGTAGATCGACCGCCGGTTTGGTTAATGCGACAAGCCGGCCGGATTTTACCCCAATACCGGGCATTGCGGGAAAAGGGAGTTGGTTTCAAGGAATTGGTCACTACGCCGGAACTGGCCTGCCGG
>CAZIGO010000054.1:0-3497 GCA_964538595.1 uncultured Chitinophagales bacterium
AGTTAATTTTTTTAATAAATGGTTACAATATTTCTATTTTTCCTCTATTTATTTCTATTAAGAACTATTGGTAAAAAGTCTGTAAATACTAATTTATAGGAAAAGTTGTACGAAGTGGATAGAAATCAGCTGAAGATGATAGCGACTCCGGGAGGATTCGAACCCCCAGCCTGCTGATCCGAAGTCAGCTGCTCTATCCAGTTGAGCTACGGAGCCGTAAATGAAACTCTTTCTTTGTGAATAAGGTTTACAAAATTAACAATTTTCCCTTAATATTAAGCAATTTCAGTTCGTCATTTTGCTAAAAATTATTTCTATGGCCTCTAAACCTCCGAATGAATCCAAAACGGTCATGACCCAAGTGGTTCTCCCCAATGATACCAACACCTTAGGAAACTTAAGAGGTGGTAAGTTACTTCATTGGATGGATTTGAGCTCGGCTATCTCAGCACAAAAACATTCCGGGCGTATTGTGGTAACCGCTGCGGTGGATAATGTTTCTTTTGAAAACCCGATTAAGCTGGGCGAAGTAGTTACAATCCATTCCAAGGTAACGCGCGCTTTTAAAACTTCAATGGAGGTACGTATCAGGGTATGGACGGAAAATATTCCGGAACAAAAGAAAATAAAGACCAATGAAGCCTATTATACTTTCGTGGCTATTGACCAAAATAACGCTCCCATCGAAGTCCCGCAAGTTGATCCGCAAACAGAAGAGGAGCAAAAAATGTATGAAGGGGCGTCCCGCCGGCGAGAGTTAAGGCTCGTTTTAAGTGGTAAGATTGAACCCGATGAGGCGCAAGAGCTAAAAGCGCTATTTTTGGATAATATACGCGATGATCTTTTATAACTTGCCCGCTTGTGCATAAGTACAATGCTCAAATTTTGTATTTATGAAAAATTACTGTATCTTATAGTTGATCGCGTATTTTATATTTGTTCATGACAACATCAAGAAAATGTTAGGACATTGGAAAATTTTAAAGAATTTCTGGAAAGATAAAAAAGTAGGGGCTGTCGTATCGACCTCCCCCATATGTGTACGCAAGGTTTGTAACCGGGTGGATTTTTCTAAGGATAACGTGATTGTAGAGTATGGACCGGGTACAGGCGTTTTTACCGATTATTTGCTGGAAGAGTCCTCCGCTGATTCCAAGTTAATTTTGATTGAGACGAATGATAATTTGATTCAGGATCTGAAAAATAAGTACCAGGATGATGATCGGGTGAAAATTTATCATGATAGTGCGGAAAATATAGGAGATATTCTCAAAGAGGAAGGCGAAAAACATGCTGATTATGTGGTTTCCGGCATTCCTTTTTCCTTTTTCGGTAAGAAGTTAAAGATGCGCATTATTAAGAACACACGGGATAATTTGAATCCCGAGGGAAAGTTTCTTATCTATCAATATAATACGCATATCACACGCTATTTAGAAAATTACTTTGATAATGTAGAAACAGAATTTACTCTTTGGAATTTACCCCCTATCACCATTTTTGAGGTCACCTTAGATGGGAAAAAACAAAAGAAAAAAGAGGGTGAGAAAAAAGAGACTAAGAAAGCGAAAGCTAAAAGCGAATCGTAAAGTTTTGGGGCGCTTGCTCTTGCCGGAAAAATACTAATCCCAACTGAAATAAATTTATTGTTACCCTTGAACGAGCATGGGAGCGGATAAATTCCCAGGCCTGTTCCATTTCGTGGGAATGGTGTATATCGTCCAGGATAAGTAGACTGTTATTGTGAAGATAGGGTAGACAAAGCTCAAAGTATTTTTGAGTAGCCTTTCGTCGATGGTTACCGTCGATAAAAAGCAAGTCGATAGAAGTTATTTGCTCCAGTACGTTCGGCAATACTTCTTTGAAGCGACCCACTTTTACTTCGATATTGGATAAATTTTCTTGTCGAAACGTTTGCTGTGCTCGTTGAGCTACAGCGGGAGCCCCCTCGATGGTTATAAGATGAGCAGATGGCTTGGCTTTGGCCAGATAAAGCGTGCTGATACCTAAACTTGTCCCCAGTTCTATGATCCTAAGGGGTTGATAATAATTCGCTAACCGGAACAACAAACGACCATATTTAGGAGAGATACTGGACTTTTGAGCGATATTTTTAATTGTTGTTTGTTGTTGAATGGAACGGTCGCTGCCGCTACCGTAATCCTTCTTTGCTAAGGGGGTACTATCTTGTAAATATCGGTAACGGATCCTTTCTACTTCTTCATAACTGTAAAAATAACGGGAATCCTCCAATACTTCGGTCACTAATCGATAGATAAAGGGAGAGTGGATGCTGTATTTGGTTTGAGCGGTTAAGAGATAGGACAGATAATTGTATGCTCTTTGAATAACGTAAGGTATCATAAAAGGATATCGGCAAAGATAAGGAAATGAAAATTTTGCACAAGATGGGAAGAATTTTTATTTTACTTCAAAAAAATATGAAGCGCTTTACTTTTTTGGCTCTCATAAGCTCGTTAATTTTGTGCATTTCTCCTCAATTAACTTCCCAAACCGATCAGCGTATGGAAAGAGAATATGTATTAGCTATTCACGGTGGTGCCGGCACGATTAAAGAAAAAAATATGAGTGCGGAAAAGAAGAAGAAGTATGAGAAAAAGTTAAAGCAAGCTCTTAAAGCGGGGTATAAAGTGTTGAAAAAAGGAGGAAAAAGTGTGGATGCGGTCCAAAAAGCGATAGTCATATTGGAAAATTCTCCCTTGTTTAATGCCGGGAAAGGAGCTGTATTTACCAGTAAAGGCAATAATGAGATGGATGCTTCTATAATGAAAGGTAAAAATTTAAAGGCTGGCGCGGTAGCAGCTGCTACTCGCATAAAAAACCCTATAAAAGGAGCTCGAGCCGTATTAGAGCATTCCCCTCATGTTATGTTGGCCGGGAAGGGAGCCAATTCTTTTGCTAAAAAACAGGATCTTGACTTAGTTTCCCCTGAATACTTTAAAACAAAAAAACGATGGA
Organism: uncultured Chitinophagales bacterium; assembly: GCA_964538595.1. Lineage (GTDB taxonomy): Bacteria > Bacteroidota > Bacteroidia > Chitinophagales > CAZIGO01 > CAZIGO01. The sequence continues at coordinate 2,980 of CAZIGO010000054.1, forward strand.
AACAGTACAAAAAAGCAAAAAAAAGACACAAAAAGAAAAAGGAGCGTGAAGAAGAAACGGATAAGGGGCAAGGATTGATCATAAGTGAAGAGCAAGAGAAGTGGGGAACTGTGGGGGCAGTAGCCCTTGATAAGTCAGGTAATCTGGCCGCCGGTACTTCAACAGGAGGACTCACCTACAAACGATTTGGCCGTATTGGCGACTCTCCCACTATTGGAGCGGGTACCTATGCTAAAAATAAATCCTGTGCTGTTTCTTGTACCGGGCATGGCGAATATTTTATGAGGCAAGTAGCAGCTTATCAAATTTCAGCCCTTATGGAATTCAAAGGATTAGGCGTAAAACAGGCTGCCCATCAAGTGGTGATGGAAACGCTTAACGATATGGGAGGCGCTGGAGGCGTTATTGCACTGGACCAAGAAGGTCAAATTGCTATGCCTTTTAATACGGCCGGTATGTTTCGGGGTTACGTTAATCGAAAAGGTAAACCCAGAATTGCCATGTACAAAACGGACACC
>CAZIGO010000054.1:3507-5582 GCA_964538595.1 uncultured Chitinophagales bacterium
AATATTTTATGCGTCAAGTGGCGGCCTATCAAGTGTCCGCTTTGATGGAGTTTAAAGGGATGAAATTACAAAATGCTACTCACCAGGTAATTATGGAAGCACTGAAGAATATGGGAGGGGCTGGCGGTTTAATAGCCGTTGATCATTCAGGAAATGTGGCTATGCCTTTTAATACACCGGGGATGTTTAGAGGTTGGGTAAAACCGGACGGTGAGGTCAAAATTGCTATGTTTGAAGATCAAAAAATCACTCCGCAATAACAAAAAAGCCCCCTCTTTCTTTTCTACTTAAAATCCTCCCGGCTGTATATGGTTGTCGTAGCATTGTTTAAACAGGGGAGCGAATAAGAAGTACCGGCTTTTAACTGGAAACGATCCTTTATTTTTTGTTGGGGCAATAACTCGTCAGTGAGAGGTTGAAGCAGTTGTTGGGCTTCTTTAGTCGCAGAAGGATCCTTTTCCATCGCGGTTTTATATTGTTCCAGCGCAGCCCATCGCAAATAGTGGGAAGCAGGTAATATAAGGGTGTCTTTCGTATGGAGCGTTAAAGTAGTATCAATTTTTTGATGACTACTCGTATCTTGTGCCCCGGCCGGTGAAGTGGCAAGCGTAGTGTCGCGTTGAGTTTGGCGTGTTATAGTAATGGTATCGGCGGGACAGGATAATTGGTCGCTTTGGTATATTTTGCCGGCTAACAAATAAGGCTTTCCCCAGTTCTTTTTCAGGGAAGTAGATTTTTGAGCATGCTTAAGGGCTGTTTGGGGCTGTTCAAGGTGGTTATATAAAAGTTGGGCCAACGCATAGTGATATTCGGCCTGCTGAGCAGCAGCTTGGGTTTTATCGATCAACTTTTTATAATAAGTGACCGCCTCTTTATACCGTCCCTTTTGTTTCAGCACTGTAATCAATTCTTCGGCTAGCTTAGCAGACGGGGCATATTGGTATTTCTTCTTGGCGGTACGTATGAAGGTGCGATTACTCGTGCATTCAAACTTCTTTAGCGTTTTATACGACCAATTAATAGCCAAAGTGTCTTTTGGGGTGATGGATAAAAATTTATCGGCAAAATATTGAGCATCTTCACAAATAACAACCAGCTCATGGCTTATCATTATTTTTAACAGTTTTTGCTTTAGGGATTTGTATTTCTTCTCTCGTTTTGGGCGAACCTTGCCGATGTTATATTCAATAATTTTATAAATTTGTACGAAAGCGTTCTTAAATGCATTTTTATTAACAAACCCTTTTTTATACCCAAATTCGGTTAATTTCATATACACTTCTAATGTACGGGCTTCTGCTTTTTTGCCGGTGAGTTCAATGCTGCGTTGGGCTACTTCCCGTATATCTTGTAAATATTGTGGCTTTAAACGGTGTTTAAACATAAATTGGGCCTTTTTGCCAAGCCATTGACCATCTTCTCCATGGAAGTGAGTCCGCCGGTCATATATGAGTATAATAGTGTCAATGATCTCTTGCTTTCGAGTATGGCGGGAAGCGTTGTCGAGTATTTGTTTGTAAATTTTTATTCCTTTTGGGAAAATATCCGCTTTTGCACCGGGAGCATAATGAAACAAATAAAGCCATCGGGGCCAGGCTTCCATTTTGTTGCCGACCAACCACTTTTCCATCATGATCTCGTATTTATTCTGCGCGATAGCCGAATCAGGCCCCCACTTGTGTTTCTCAGCAGCGGGGTGTTGCCCATGACTTATAAACGAGGTAAAGCAAATCAACAATAAAAGGGAGAGCGAAGAAAAAAGAAAGTACTTCATTATCGGTATAATATTTGTTGTGTTTCAAATATAAAGATGTTGATGGAGTTTAGAGAAAATAGATCATTAATTTCGATTCTGGCTTTTTCACTTGTAAAAGATAGGAGAGTTTGCTAATTTTGACGGAGAATGTAAAACGTTGCTGAATTATGAATTGGAAAAAATATAGTCAACCGGGTTTTATCTTTTTATCCTTACTTGTGTTATTTACTGCTTTTATGCGGTGGGTACCTCATCCCCCTAACGTCACCCCTGTCGCTGCGTTAGCTCTGTTTGGTGGAGCTTATTTTCAAAATAAATG
>CAZIGO010000054.1:5592-10236 GCA_964538595.1 uncultured Chitinophagales bacterium
GGCAATCATTTATTGTCCCTTTGTTCGCTTTATTGATTAGTGACTTAGGATTGGAACTTTTCTTTGGGATGGGTCTTCACAATATGATGTTTGGAGTGTATGCCGCTTTTGCCATAATCATACTTATCGGATTTTATTTGAGAAATAATGTGAAAGTGCGATCGGTTGTAATAGGAGTGCTCGGTAGTTCGGTCGCTTTTTTCCTGGTCACAAATTTTACTGTATGGTTAACAAGTGGCATGTACGCTAAGTCCCTCAGCGGATTATCTCAATGTTATATAGCGGCTTTACCTTTCTTTAGAAATAGTTTGCTGGGGAACTTGGTATATTCGGCTGCTCTCTTTGGTATTTATGAGTGGGTGAAGATGCAATATCCCCGTTTACGCTTAGTACCGGTTAAACAAAAAAGTAACTAAACTGTTGAGAAAAAGGGAACTGTTGGCACCGTTAGAAATCGTACTTGATGAAAATTTCGGCTTCTATATATTCGAGTGACCGCGAGGATCTCACTTCTCTCGTCAAACAACTCGATGCCCATCGGGTAGACTGTTTCCATATAGATTGTAATGATGATATCGCTGTATTTGATGATATTGAAAAGATACGACAAATTAGTGATACGCCGATCGACTTACATGTAATTACTGATACCCCTTCTGAATATTACGACCCCATCAATGCTTTAGAGATAGAGTATGCCACGTTCCAGTATGAGCACTTGGAGGACCCCTTGCAAGTACCGCCAGGTTTTAATGCACGCCTCGGCTTGGCTATTGTTTCAGAAACCCCGATTGACGTTTTTGAGACCTATAAAGATCAATGTGACTTTGTGTTAATGATGACGACCGTCCCCGGCCAGAGTGGAGGAGAATTTCGAAAAGAAAATTTTAAAAAAATACGAAAATTTAAAGCGCGCTTTCCCGGCGTAGAAGTTCATGTTGATGGAGGGGTGAATGAAGAGGTTTCCTTTATTCTCCGTAACATGGGTATTGATCAGGTGGTGTCGGGTTCTTATTTAGTAAATCATGATTCGATGGGAGCGGCTTTGGTTAATCTTAAAACGAGCCGGGTCAAATCTCATTACTATGTACGCGATTTTATGGTAGAACTTCCTGAAACCCCCATCTTGGAAAACAATCAATCCTTAGACTTTGAAGACGTTTTGGATACTATTGAGCATTATCAGATGGGGCTTACCATTTTAACGGATGAGCAACGGAAGTTGGAAGGTATCATCACCAATGCCGATATGCGGCGCGGACTCAAAAAATGTATCGACGATTTAAATAATATTGACGTTTCTGTAATGATCAATCGCGATCCCGTTATTATAAATCAGAATACCACTGTAAAAGGGATGATTGAACTCGTTAAAAAACAAAAATTTCCTATATTGTATTTGCCCGTGGTCAATGATGCGCAACGGGTTGTTGGTATTGTCTTGTTTAATAACTTAATTAAAGGGGAACTATGATTCTTCATTTGAAAAAAAATACGAACCAAGCGGTTATTCAAGAGATTGCTCGTAAATACAATGCATCAGTTATCAATAAAAATGGGCATCCCGTATTAGTGAATTCATCCAAGTCGGAAGAGATCGATCCAGCGTATAAAGATTACATTGCGGAGAATTACAGTTTCGATAGTGATATACAACTGGCCCATCCTGATTATATTTCGGGGAAACGTAAAGTAGAGATAGGAGATCACTATATTGGCGGTGACCAGCAAAATACGGTAGTGATTGGAGGACCTTGTTCGGTGGAGTCGGAAGAACAGATAGAAGCTTCCGCTGCTTTAATGAAAGAATTAGGAATAAACGTTATTCGGGGAGGGTGTTATAAACCACGTACTTCCCCCTATTCGTTCCAGGGATTGGGCCTCGAAGGACTGAAGTTATTGGATCAGGTACGGGAAAAATATAATTTGAACGTTATTACGGAGGTCCGGGACGCTACCCACGTAGAAGAGGTGATCGAATATGCGGATATTGTACAGATCGGTGCTAAATCAATGTATGATCATGGTATTCTCCGGCGGTGTGGTAAAACTGATAAACCTATCTTATTGAAACGGGGGTTTGGCACTAAACTACAGGAGTTTGTTCAGGCTGCAGAGTTTATTTTGTCCGGAGGAAATGAACAAGTGATCCTTTGTGAACGCGGTATACGAACCTTTGAAGAAAAAACTCGATTTACATTGGACCTTTGTGGTGCCGTTTATTTGAAATATCACACCAACTTACCGGTGGTCATTGATCCCAGTCATGCTATGGGCCAACGATATGGTATTCCCGATTTATCAAAAGCTGCTATGGCAATGGGAGTTGATGGATTATTAATAGAAACTCATCCTGATCCCGATAATGCCTTGTCGGATGCTGATCAGCAGCTCTCTCATGCTTCCTTTAAAGAATTGTATCAACAGTTGGATCAATATGCGGAGGTAGCTGACCGACATATTATTTAAATTTTCTCATGAATTATTTAGCCCAGAACCTCTCATTTTTAATAGAAAAGTCTACCGCCGGTTTTTCTCAGGTGGCGAAGGAATTGGATCAACCGATTTCTACGCTTAAAAAATGGGTCAATAAAGGTAAGGAACCCGGGGCCAGTGATCTCATTAAGCTTTCTCGTTATTTTGAAGTTTCTGTCGATACATTGTTAAAAAAAGATCTTTCTGTAACGCAGCATTTTCATCAGTCCCGGGCGGTGAAATTTTTGGTATTGGATGTTGATGGGGTATTGACTGATGGAGGGATGTACTATACAGAGGAAGGCAAGGAAATAAAAAAATATAATACGAAGGATGGAATGGCGATAAAAGAGCTTATTAAATCCGGTGTAAAGGCAGGTTTTATCAGTTCTGGCTTTAATCCTCAAATCGTAGAACAACGAGCCGAACTTTTGGGGGTCAATAACGTATACGTCGGCCGGGCCCAAAAATTGGAAGTATTGCAGGAGTGGGTGGAGAAGCATGAAGTAACTTTCCCGGAGGTAGCTTTCGTGGGGGATGATGTTAATGATATTGCGGTGATGGAAAAAGTAGGACTAAGTGCTTGTCCGGCTGATGCAGTTCCTAGGGTTAAAGAAACCGCTCAAGTATTGTTGAGTAAAAAAGGAGGGCGAGGCTGTGTAAGAGAATTCGTTGATCACTATATCCAATCTATATATTAATTGCACTTCTGTCTACACGTTTTATAAAAATAGTAACGGGAAGTTTTTCCCTTCAACAATTGTATAATGTAGTGTTACATATGAGGGAAGAAGTATAATTCTATATGTCCGCTCTTCTTTATTACCGTAACGTAAAGTGAAAATAACGGTGAAGTAAATGTATAGGGAATAAAAGGTGGGTTTAAAAGATACCTAAGAAACCCCCGCCAAGTTCAAACTTTTGAGTGCCGATATTACGTCCCTTATGATAGAGATTAATAGTATATTTTCCTTCCGGTAATTCTTCCTCCTCGTGTGCCCATTCTATACAAAGATGCTTTTTCTGATCAGGTTTATGATGATCAAACTCATAAGGCAACGTATATTGTTTCTCCTTTTCCGAAGCGGCCTCAGTAAACTTACCGGATTTTCCTTCTAACTCCATAATACCGCCCTTAGGCCCCACCATCTGAATCAATACTTTTCTTTTGCCCGGTTCCAATACAAAGTTTTTAGCCAGATCAAAACAAACCCGGAATTTCTCTACCTTACCGGCGTTATCAGTTTCTTTGAATTCATCTCCACTTTCCTTAAGTCCTACCGGCTCCACGTTTTTAGCTTGTAAAATCGAGGCTTTATCAACCTTTTTTTCTAATTTTTTCTTTTTCTTCTGAAGGGTATCAACTTTTGTTTTAGTAGTGGTTAAAGTATCCGTTAGCGCTGACTTTTCTTTTTGGAGCTTAGCCACACGTTTGTTAAGGGAATCGACCTCGCTCTCGTATTTTTCTTTGGCCTTTTTAAATTTTTGCATTTGTTGACGATAGCGAGCTGCCCGGTTAGCTAAGGGACGTATTCGTTTAAGCTCCGCTCTTTGCTTTTTCAGTTCATTCTTGTATTCAGTAATCAGACTGTCTAAGTGCTCATTTTTACCCGTCATCTTCTCCAATTCTGAGATTTTTTGATTGAGCTTCTTTTTAAGCTTGTTTCTCTTTTTTTCTACTTTATCCAATTCCTTACTTATAGAGGCTTTCTCTTTTTGGGTTTGCATGTTACGATAAATAAGATATCCATTGCCTCCCAACAGTAATAATATAATGATGAGGATAATGATTTGTTTTATACGCCCCCCTTTCTTACTCTTATTTTGTTCTTTCTGCTGCTTTTGTTGAGCCATAATAGCTATTTAAGTTTAATAATAGAAATACCGTAGTGGTTTAATTTTCAAAATTAGCAAAAAATACGTGCTTCACATTATTTGTCAATTGTTAATTTCCCAAATACATACATTTTTTCCACAAATTGATGTGGACAATTACCAGTTTCTATTCATCTTTATTAAAGAAAAGCATGTAAATATGTTATCTTAGCCCGATAATTCTCTCCTTATGTTACAGCATTTAGATATTACTCAGGTCTTGTTTGTTGATATTGAAACGGTGCCCCGGTATTCTTCATATGATAGTTTACCGGCTGAAGTCCGGCGCTTATG
>CAZIGO010000054.1:10246-10972 GCA_964538595.1 uncultured Chitinophagales bacterium
CCCCGGATAAGTTTTATGAAAAAGCCGGTATTTTTGCTGAATTTGGTAAGATTGTCTGTATTTCGGCAGGCTATTTTACTGCTGTAGAGGAAGATAACAAAGAATTCCGCGTCAAGTCTTTTTATGATCATGATGAAACTCAGTTACTTCAGAATTTTACTCAATTGTTATCTACTTACTATAATAACTTGAAAAAGCATTATATATGTGGACATAACTTAAAAGAATTTGATGTCCCCTACATTTGTCGTCGTTTATTGATACATGGTATGTCATTACCCCGTTTGCTGGATATTGCCGGCGCTAAACCGTGGGAAACCGATCATTTGATTGATACTATGCAACTATGGAAGTTTGGTGATTATAAGCATTTTACCTCCTTAGAGTTGTTGGCCCAAATCTTTGATATACCTACCCCGAAGGATGATATCGCTGGTGACGAGGTAGCAGAAGTGTATTGGGAAGAAGAAGATTTAGAACGTATTGCCCACTATTGTCAAAAAGACGTAGTGACCGTTGCTCGTTTATTGTTACGTTTTAAAAGGGATTCTTTATTTAAAGAAGAAGATATAGTATATGTTTAAGAAATATTTTTTCTGGGGTGGGTAATTTGTTTATATCAGCGATTCTTACTATCTTAACAACGCCTGCACAATCACTTTTAATGTTATAAACTGAGATAGCCGATCTTATTATTTTTTTATTCAACATAATTTATGGATGAAA
>CAZIGO010000054.1:11004-12122 GCA_964538595.1 uncultured Chitinophagales bacterium
GTTATTAGAGGTTACTTCCCTGGAGACCGAATTTCACACCGATGAGGGAGTTATAAAAGCAGTAAATGGTATTGATTTTGGGCTGAACAAAGGGGAAACATTAGGTATCGTCGGTGAATCAGGTTCGGGAAAATCAGTTACCGCTTTGTCCCTCATGCGGCTTGTGCCTGATCCGCCCGGGTATATTCGAAATGGTACGATCTCTTATCGCTCCACTCAGCAGGGCATGGTTGATCTTTTAGCTTTAAGCAATAAAAAAATGCGGGCCATACGGGGGAACGAAATCTCCATGATATTCCAGGAACCCATGTCCTCGTTAAATCCGGTTTTTACATGTGGTAATCAGGTAGTGGAAGCAATACGGTTACACCAAAATGTATCGAAAAAAGAAGCTCGACAACAAGCGGAGCACTTGTTTAGTGAAGTGATGTTGCCTTATCCGAAACGTATTTTTGAAGCTTATCCCCATCAGCTCTCAGGAGGACAAAAGCAGCGAGTGATGATTGCTATGGCTATGTCCTGTAACCCAAATGTTCTTATTGCTGATGAACCAACGACTTCCTTGGATGTGACGGTACAGGCGACTATTTTGGACTTGATGCGCAAGTTACGCGATGAACATAATATGTCTATCATTTTTATTACTCATGATCTGGGGGTGATCGCTGAGATATGTGACTATGTGATGGTAATGTATAAAGGGCATATTGTTGAAAATGACAACATATACAATATTTTTACTAATCCGCAGCATCCTTATACTAAAGGCTTGTTAGCTTGCCGCCCTCCGCTGCAGAAACGCTTGACCTCCCTGCCTATTATTTCTGATTTTATGCATGAAACAGAAGATGGGGCGGTGAGTGAAACGGACCTTTCCGTTCAGGAAGAGGTTAATCAACGCGAAATTGACCCGGAACAACTCAAGAAGCACCATGATCAACTTTTTGCCCAAGACCCTTTTATGAAGATAAGAGAACTGAAAACGTATTTTCCTCATAAAAAGAACTTTTTCGGGAAACCGATTGAATTTATTAAAGCGGTGGATGGTGTTTCTTTTGATGTTTATCCTGGTGAAACGTTGGGGTTAGTTGGAGAATCCGGGTGTGGGAAGACCACTT
>CAZIGO010000054.1:12132-12940 GCA_964538595.1 uncultured Chitinophagales bacterium
TAGATTATGAGGGTCGTAATTTGTTGGATGTCGGGATGAAGGAAATGCGCTATTTGCGTCGAAATATGCAAATTATCTTTCAAAATCCTTATTCATCATTGAATCCCCGGATCACGATTGGTTCGGCTATTATGGAACCTTTACAAGTGCATGGGGTCTATGACAATGATAAGGAACGAAAGGAAAGAGTCATTAATTTGTTAGAAAAAGTAGGGATGAGCCCCGACCATTTTGGACGGTATCCCCATGAATTTTCGGGGGGGCAGCGTCAGCGAGTTTGTATCGCGCGAGCATTAGCCCTCAATCCTGATTTTATTATCTGTGATGAGTCCGTATCAGGGCTTGATGTTTCGGTACAAGCCCAAGTCTTGAATTTATTAAATAAATTAAAAAGAGAATTTGGATTTACTTACATTTTTATTTCTCATGATCTGTCAGTTGTAAAATTTATGTCTGACCGAATTGTGGTCATGAATGATGGCAAAATAGAAGAAATAGGTATGGCCGATGATATTCATAATAATCCCCAGAAAGCATACACGAAAAAATTAATTGATGCCATTCCTACGGGTGAAGTAAAAGATTTAAAACAACGTGTCCATTCCACCGATTGATTTCTATTCATAAATAAAATTTATAATAATCGTTACCTTTGTTCCCTAATCTTATATTAAATAGTTTTAAATAAATAGTATGTCAAGAAAAAAAGTTTCACGTAAAAAACGTAAGGATAAGTTAAAACAAAAAGTCTATGAACTTTTTCTGTCCAGTCCTCAAAAAAAGATGAACCATAAGCAAATTTCTCACC
>CAZIGO010000055.1:0-1764 GCA_964538595.1 uncultured Chitinophagales bacterium
TTATGTTCAGGTAGGGAAAGTTCTTTTCTCTAATTTCTTATATTATGGTTTCAAATCCTTTGCATAATGCGATGCTGTTATATATTATTTCTATTGCTGGGGGGAGTGAGTACAATTTTTGCCCAAGTCACTACCGGCCAACGGCATACTTTATCTATAAAGAAAAAAGGTGACGTTTCTCCAGCATCTATTGAAGAAGACTGGGCGCCCGTATTGCAGAGTAGGGAGATGCCTGTACCCGGGGGAGAATGGGAAGAAATGATACGTATAAAAAAACGGGTGACAGAACGATTCCCGCGCTCTTCCTCAAAACATCATAACTTCAGACATAAGAAACAGGGACAACAGGAAGAAGCGGAGAGACCTTATATAGGGAAAAATTTTGAAGGTAATATTTTTGATGGAGGCTTACCCAATGATAATAACATAGCTATTAGCGCGAGAAAATATTTAGTGTCTGTCATTAATTCTAATATTTTGGCCTATGACCGTCAAAATGATTCCAGCTTATTTACGGTTTCATTAAGTGCTTTTGCGGATACTTTAGGGCTATCTGGTAATAAATATGATCCTAAGGTATTATATGATCCGCTGCAACAACGATTTATTTTAGTGTTTCTGAATGGGACGGCGAGCAATAATAGTAAAATTGTAGTCGCGTTTTCGTCGAATAAAGATCCTACTCGTCCTTGGCATTTATACACGCTAAGTGGTAGCCCCTTAAGTGATACAACATGGTCGGATTATCCTGCGATAGCTATCAATGAAAAGGAATTCTTTCTGACTATCAATCTGCTGGAAGATGGTCAAAACTGGGAAAATGGCTTTACACGAACACTTATATGGCAGGTCGATAAAACAGATGGATACCAAGGGAAAGATAGCTTGAGTACTCAACTTTGGAGTAATATCAAATATAAAGGACAATTTGTCCGGTATCTGCATCCTGTCCAAAAAGGAGGGTTACCCGTTGGACGACATTTATACTTTTTATCGAACCGGAATTTTGCTGTACAAAATGACACTATCTTTATAGCCCATCTTTCTGATACTATAGGGGCAAAGGAAGCTTCGATGACAATTAAACATGCTCGAACAGATATTACTTATGGTATGCCGCCGAATGGACAACAGGCTAATAATCAAGAATTGGCCACTAATGATGCCCGAATGCTCGGCGCTTTTCAAAAAGGGAAACAAGTGCAGTACGTCCATAATTCAGTGGATACGATGACCGGGACAGCGGCTGTTTATCATGGTTTGATAGCGGATATCACAAATACAAGCCCTTCCGTCTCAGGGCATATTATCAGTGATACTGTATTAGATTATGGATACCCTAATATTGCCTATACGGGGCGAAAAGGGTGTGAGGATGAAAGCATAATTACTTTTAACCATACTGCACTTTCTGAGCCGGCAGGTTGTTCAGGAGTGTATTTCTCCAATCAACACACGTATTCTAATGAATTTTATCTTAAAAAAGGTGGCGGATACATTGATCATTTGTTATTTAGTAGTGTAGAACGTTGGGGCGATTATTCGGGTATCCAACGTAATTATGAAAAACCGGGTCATGTTTGGATGGCCGGTATGTGGGGGGATAGTTCTAATAATCAATCGACTTGGTTGGCACAACTTACCACGCCTGATACGGTTGCCTTGTTAGTAGCGCAACTCAGCGATTCTTCCGATCAGAGCTTGTATGGTCAGTGTGATGGTTCTTTACAAGTTCATGTAAAAGGAGGGCATCCAGATCGGAAG
>CAZIGO010000055.1:1774-12572 GCA_964538595.1 uncultured Chitinophagales bacterium
CTCCTTACAGTTATCAATGGAATGATCCGGATAGTCAACAAACTCCTACCGCCAAACATTTATGTAAAGGAACGTATACTGTTACGGTGACGGATGCGGTAGGATGTACCTATACGGCTCGGGGTCAAATACAGGAACCGGCTCCTCAAACAAACTTATTCCCTAATCCAACCCGAGAGCGGGCTCAAGTGTATTTTACACTAAATAAACCGACGGTAGTTACTGTTAAGATATATGCCCGAGACGGTCGATTAGTAAAAAAATTGTTAAAAGAGCAGGCTAAAAAAGGACGTAATGTGTTCTCCTTTTCTTTACAACCGTTGGCCGACGGTATTTATTTGGTAAAAGTTGAGGGGCGAAATACAACTCTCATGACCAAAAAGATTGTTAAGCAATAACTTTTCTGATTTATAATGTTGATGTTTTTAGTTGACAGACTTTGCTAATTAATGATCGGGGCTTCAACAGATTCCATTACTTCTTTTATTTCTTGTTGTAACCCTTCTTCTTTCCACTTTTCAAAAAGTTGATCGGTGTCCATGATCCGATCGATCCATTGAGATTGGATATTACCGATCTTTTGCGCTTGGGCATAAGGAATATGACTGAATGTAACTAATTCATATTCTGGAGTAAATTTTTGAGGATACATCGACCGGACTTGTTTTTCAATTTTTTTACGCAGTAGAAATTGGGGATCGGCTACTTTATCTCTCATTTCAATAAAGTTTTTTATGGCCAAGTCAGCAATGGCATCATTATCCGGTTTGCGTTGTTCCTGATATTTTGGGAGAACCTTCGACCAATTATCATCATACTTTTCTAGGAGTTCATATAATATAGTGCAGTCTTCGAACCCTGCATTCATACCTTGTCCATAGAAAGGGACAATAGCATGGGCCGCATCTCCGATAATTGCTGTATTGTTTCGAAACCAGGGATAACAACGAATAGTAACCAGGGAGGAGGTGGGATTTTGTTGAAAATCTTTAATAAGAGTGGGCATAATAGGAAGTGCATCGGGGAATTGTTGTTGGAAAAATTCTTTAATTTTATCGGAGTCAGGAAGTTGTTCAAATGAAGCGGGTCCTTCGAAAGGCAAAAATAAGGTACTGGTAAAGCTTCCATCTAAGTTAGGAAGAGCAATCAGCATAAATTGGTGACGGGGCCATATGTGGAGTGCATTCTTTTCAATACGCCATTTTTTTGATTGATCCGGGGGGATACTTAGTTCTTTGTATCCGTGTTCCAGATAGGATTGACTGTAGTTGAACCGATCGGTTTTTTGCATACTAGTACGTACGGCAGAGAAAGCTCCGTCAGCTCCTAAGATTAGATCGTAGCGGTGAGTATGTTTTTGTTGTTTTTTTTCATCTTTTAAGTGAACTGCTGTGTTCTTTAGATCGACTCCTTCACATTTTTGTTGAAAATAAAAGTTAACCTTAGGGTGTTGCTCGGCAGCATCTATGAGATAAATATTAAGTTGACTTCTTGAAACGGAGTAAATAGCCTGGCCCTTTTTTCCATAGCGTTGAAAGGCGGTTTCTACAGATTGATCCTCCTTATTGGGTAAAGGATGAATCATCCTTCCCTCCATGGGAATAGCTATATCTTCAATTTGTTTTTTTATGCCCACAATATCCAATGCGCGCCACCCCCGGTCTGAAATTGCTAAATTAATAGAACGTCCTCCGCTCTCTCCCTTTTTTCGCATGTCACGGCGGCGCTCAAATATGTCGATCCGGTAACCTCGTTGAGCTAAAAATAGCGCTAACAAGGAGCCTACTAATCCCGCTCCTACAATAGCTATAGATTCTATTCCTGAATTTTCAGAATTCATAGTTGTGTTTTTTTAAGAGATAAATGTAACACCTTTTCCGAAAGCGTAAAAATTTTAGGGGCGTCCCCTGACATTCTTCTAAATATCGGTGGTTTGAGTAATTAATTTCATATAAAGGGCTATGAGTTAAAAGTCGAAAGCAGCTTTCATTTTATGAAAGATAGCCGTATTATCCTGGGTTCCCCTGAAAATATGTGAGCCGGGTCCAAAAGCATATAGAGGTACAAAAGTGGCTGTATGGTAATCAGTAGTAAAAGCTCCTTTGATCTTATTTTTATTATAGGAGCCTCCATTAATGGCAAATCCCCCACATTCATGGTCGGACGTGACAATGACTAAGGTATTGCTGTCGTGTTGGGCAAAGTTATAAGCCACTTCAACCGCTTTGTTAAAATCTTTCATTTCGGAGGTGATGTATTCGGTATTGTTTTCATGACCTCCCCAGTCAATTTGGGAGCCTTCCACCATTAAGAAGAATCCCTTTTTATTTTGATCAAGTTTTTGGAGAGCAGTCTCTGTGGCTTGCGCTAAAAAGTTACCACGACCTTTATGAACAGGGGAAGGATGTTTGTCAGCAATAAAACAGGCTATAGGTAAAGAGGGTTGCCGGGCGTTGGAAATCTCATTCACTACATTGTATTGATTAGCTTCTAGCGAATCGATAAGGTTTTTTCCATCTTTCCGCTTCTCGAAATATTGTCGTCCCCCTCCCATCATTATATCTACTGGTGTCCTTAAGTAGTCCTCAGCAATAGCATAGGGGCGATGGCGATTGGGCTGATGAGCAATAAAAGCAGCTGGGGTAGCATGCGTCAAACTACTGGTAGCTATAAGACCGGTGGCTAAATTGTTTTGTTCTGCAATTTCTAAGATAGTAGGGAGGGGAACTGTATCGGTATTTACGGATAAGGCTTCACGATAGGTTTTCTCTCCTGTGGCAAATGCAGTAGCTCCCGCTGCAGAATCGGTGATTATATTATTCCCGGCGAAAGTTTTAACAATGCCAATATCTTTAAAACGAGACAGCGCTAATTCATCTTGTTGAGCAATATAACCACTGGTTACCTGTGTAAGTCCCATACCGTCTCCAATTAGTAAAATGATATTTTGGGGATGATGTTTAATATCGGGGTTGGGGGCCGGCGGAGTAGTAATCTCTTCGTTGGGAGGAAGGGAGGAGGAATTATCGTTGTCTTTTTGACAACCTGACATTATTATACTGCAAAAAAACATTAAAAGTATAATGAAAGTATACATGTGATTGAGGATTTAACGTATTTTATTAAAAAAAATACTTAATAAACGTTTGGGTGATAGTAAAAAGATTATTTAATTTAGCGCATTATTTTATCTTGCCGCTTAATACGGATAACTTATAACAAGTTAAAAGTTAAATATATCACCCGGAAAACGATAACAGACCTTTTATAATTTTTTGATATGTGGGATGTGATTATTAAAGGTATAGCTTTTGGGGCCATAGTCAACGTACTCAGTTTGGGCCCTGTATTTTTTGCGCTGGTACAATCGAGTATTAGGCGAGGGGTAAGGGCCGGAGCTACCCTTGCATTGGGAGTAATGTTATCGGATGTATTTTTAATCATCGTAGCTTATTGGGGAGTTTCGTTATTTACAGATCCTACTTTTCGACGTATTGTAGGAATTATAGGGGGAATGGTACTTATTATTTTTGGCATAGTAACTATTATCAAGAGTAGGTCATGGCAAGAACAGCCGGAAGTGGAGGTACAAACATTTACGTATCCCGCCCTCTTAGCTAAAGGGTTTATTTTAAATGTCAGCAACCCTTCCGTTATCTTTTTTTGGATGATCGTTGTAGGATTGATGTCTGCTCAAAGTAGTTATAATTTAACGCACCTCGGGGCTTTTTTCAGTGCTGCTTTGTTAACTGTTTTATCACTCGATTGTATAAAGGCTTATGTAGCACAACGAATAAGTAATTGGTTAAAGCCAAAATTTTTGTTGGGGCTGTATCGGTTGGTCGGACTTGTACTAACCGGTTTTGGGATTTTTATACTTTTTCAGGCTATTAGTTGATTCTTTTAGTTGATTCTTTTCACTGTTCTTAATTGTAAAGGAGGGATGGAATTTTGGAGTAATAAAGACCTGTATTATTGAAGGAGTTGTTGTTCAATCGATTGAGCAAACGATAGTAGCTTCGCTTCACTGTATTTATTAGTAATGACCTGTAGACCGCAAGGTAACCCCGCCTTATCAGTATCAATCGGCAAAGTAATAGAAGGCATGCCTGTCAGGTTGGCTTGTACGGTAAATATATCGGATAAATACATGGTTACCGGGTCTTTCGTATTATCTCCGATTTTGGGAGCAGTTGTAGGAGTGGTAGGTAACACAATGAAATCATATTTATCGAGAATAGATTGTGTTTTATCATAGATAAGGCGCCGGGCTTTTTGAGCTTTACCATAATATGCTTCATAATATCCCGCACTCAATACAAAAGTACCAAGCATAATGCGCCGCTTAACCTCTGGGCCGAAACCCTCGGACCGGGATTTGGTGTATGTTTCTGTTAAATTGTTCGCATTTTCAGTGCGCCGCCCATAGTGGATTCCGTCATAACGTGCAAGGTTGGAAGAAGCTTCAGCCGTAGACAATATATAATAAGTGGGAACGACATGATCGATATAGGGAAATTCGACTCCTTCAATGTTATGGGATTCTTCGAGCTGCTGAATAGCGTTTTGAGTAACTTCTTTGATATCGGGTTGAAGGTGTTGATGCTCCAGACAATCTTGTAGATAAGCAATATTATGAGAGGAATTTTCCGTATCAAGAGAGGATAAACTCGGCACAGGACGTTCGGTGGTGGTACTGTCGTAATCATCCGGTCCAGCGATCACTTCCAATATTTGGGCACTATCTTGGACATTGTGAGCCAATATACCGATTTGATCAAAAGAGGAAGCGAAGGCAATGAGCCCATATCGAGAAATCCTTCCGTAAGTAGGTTTTAGACCCACTACCCCGCATAGTGACGCGGGTTGTCGGACGGACCCGCCGGTATCAGAACCCAAAGCCGCCCAGCATAGGCCAGCCTTGACAGCAGCGGCCGCTCCTCCAGACGATCCTCCCGGCACTCGTTCAGGATCAACGGGGTTCTTGACAGGACCATAAGCGGAATTTTCATTTGAGGATCCCATCGCAAATTCATCACAGTTGAGACGACCGATAATGATAGCATCTTCTTCTAAAAGACGCTTTACTGCTGTAGCAGAATAGAGGGATTCAAAATCTTCTAAAATATGGGAAGCTGCTGTGACTTGATGATCTTTATAACAGATATTATCTTTTAAACCGACAACTAAACCGGCCAGTTGACCAGCTTCTTCTTTTTTAATTTTTTCAGTGATAGTAGCGGCTCTCTGGCGGGCCTCTTCACCATATACTTCAAGGAAGGCATTGAGCTCAGATTGTTGATCAATCTGTTGCAAAAAATGATCAACTATTTCCTCACAAGTGACTCGGCCCTCTTTAACTTCTTTATGAAGATCGTTAAGTGAAGTGGAAACACCCGGTTCTATCATATTTAGCTATTGTGAGAACTGGAAGCAGATGTGTTCTTATCTTCCTTTTTCTCGTCGTTTATCCCTTTTTCAATTTCATCTTTTACTTTATCACGGGCAGTATTGAATTCCCGGATTCCTTTTCCAAGGCCCCGCATAAGTTGAGGTATTTTTCGTCCTCCGAAAAGTAAAAGTATCGCTAGGAAAATAAGTAACCATTCTGTACCACCGGGGATACTAATAAATGCTATCTGTAAATCTACCATAGTTATGGGCTTTAGACCCTTAACAAAATTACGATTAAATTGGGAAAACTACAAATTGTTTATAGAGGACGATAACTATATTTATGTGAGGGATAACAACTATAAGTAGTGTTTATCCGTTAGGTTTTCCTCCATGAAAATTGTAAATTTGATTGCCCTTGACCTATAACATAAAAATTTTGGCTATATGTCTATAAGCCCTGATTATACTGATGATATAAAAAACACTCTTCAAAAATATATGTTAGCTGATGGTTTTGACTTTGCTGTTGACTTAGCGCATAGTGAGGGGTGTTATCTATACGATGCTACGAATGAACGGTATCTATTGGACTTTTTTACATATTTTGCCACTAACCCCTTGGGCCATAACCCTCCTAAGTTAGTGGAGCCAGAAGAATTTAATGAACAATTGTTATTAGCTGCTCAGGCTAACCCGAGTAATTCCGATTTTTATACTCCTCAGATGGCAGCGTTCGTTGAAACATTTGGACGCGTAGCAATGCCGTCTCCTTTTGAGTATGCCTTTTTTATTGCTGGAGGAGCGTTAGCGGTCGAAAATGCTCTTAAGGTAGCTATGGATTGGAAAGTTCAAAAGAACTTTAAAAAGGGATATAACGAGGAGAAGGGACATAAGGTGCTCCATTTCAAAGAGGCCTTTCATGGTCGTAGTGGATATACGCTGTCCTTGACGAATACTACGCCGGATAAAACAAGGTATTTCGCTAAGTTTGATTGGCCCCGGGTAGATAATCCTTATATAGAGTTCCCTTTTGATGAGGAAGAGAAAGAGAGAGTAAAGAAGGCCGAAGAACAATCGATACACCAGATTGAGCAAGCTTTTGAAGATAACCCGGATGACATATGTGGGATCATTATTGAACCCATTCAAAGTGAGGGAGGCGACCGCCACTTTCGACCTGCCTTTTTGCAAAAGTTGCGCGATATTGCTGATGAGGAAGAAGCGTTGTTAATATTTGATGAAGTACAAAATGGCGTGGGGTTGACCGGTAAATTTTGGGCTTATCAGCATTTTGATGTAGTCCCTGATATATTGGCATTTGGTAAGAAGATGCAAGTTTGTGGTATTATTGCTACTGATCGCGTCGATGATATCGATACGAACTGTTTCCATGTCCCCAGCCGGATCAACTCTACCTGGGGAGGTAATTTAGTGGATATGGTAAGAAGTCAACGGATTCTTGAGATCATTGAAGAAGATAACTTGGTAGATAACGCCCAAGAACAAGGCCAATATTTATTAAGTCAACTTAAAGAGTTGGGAGAAACATTTGAGTTGACCAATATTCGAGGGAGAGGATTGCAATGTGCTTTTGATCTACCTGCTGCTCAAGTACGGGATAACCTTCAAAAAGAGGCCTTAAAGGAAAATGTGTTGCTTTTACCGTGTGGTGAACAATCTATCCGGTTTCGACCTCCTTTAAATATCGGTCGCAAGGAAATAGATGAGGGGATAAATGTATTAAAGCAAGTATTACCTCGTGTAATGGAAGCGTGATTCATGTGTGTTAGGGGGGTATTTAATAAAAAGAAAATAAGAGGGAGGGACGTAAAGTATTTAATCGAATTGATAGTTTTATGGTTTTTCGTTATAAATGGCCAGTCTTCAGTTGGGTTGTCTTGTTGTTCATTGTAATGAGCTGCCAAAACCAACCCCAGGTGGAATTCAAAGATCAGGGAGAAGGTAGTTTTGAAGGGGAAGGAGGAAGCGTGATGAGCTCGGAGCAATGGGAGAATAGTAGTAAAACCGCTGAATATGAGTTTGAGATCAATGCTGACCGGAATAGTACGGCGATACTAATATTGAAAGATGCTGATCAAGAGGTGAGGTTAAAGAAAACCCTAAAAGGGGGAAATAACGGGACCAGGATTTCTGGTGTGTCAAGTGTAGGGTTGCCCGGTACATGGATGATCAAGATTGAACTTAAAAATTTTGATGGGCGGGGAAGTTTTTCCGTCGATCCTAATTAGGTTTATAAATTTGAGGTTGGAGCATTATCGAATAATGATAGACTCCTCGGTAACACTATAGGCGCCAAAGTGCCCTACCGCTTCACCACTGACATTACTTTCAGGGTTTTGGGGAGTTCCTGAGAAAGGACCACCGGCACTACTTTGCCCTTGTACTTCGTTAAGGGTTTCGTAAAACTCGTAACTTTTTTTGTCCATGGTATATAGTTCAACCCGTATACTATCTCCTTTATCATTGGGGAATTGAGAAAATTCGTATGCATAATTTTTTCGCTGAAAGGTTTGATCGTTTAAAACAATAAACCCGGATTCGCTCTGAATCCGAGTGCCATTTCGGTAAAACTTGAATAAATAATAATTATTAGTATCCGGCGGATCGGTAAAATTAGCCATAACGTAATAACCACTGTCTTGCACTGGATTTTGGTCCCGGTAAGTGTATTGTAATCGATTGATGTCGACCGGGGGAGGCATATAAGAAGTAGCTCGGTAGGTAGTCGTATCCAAGTCTATAACTAATGTATAACTTCGGTAAGGTATTGGTTTGAAATCAGTATTTGTAGTTGTGTAATAGCCGGCTTGTTTACCGCTTTCTTTCAATGTATCTTTGCGCCCCTGGTTGTCTTTAATTAAAACGGTGGCCCCTTTTACCTTTGGATAATCATTGTTTTTAGCAAAGTAATTAATTGTTTTAGAAAGCGTGACTTCAACTTTTTTATTGTTATTTGTTATTTCACCTTCTACTACTACACGAGGGTTTGACTCATTTAAGTTAATCTGAATCACTTCTTCGCAACCCGTAAAAACGATTATCAATGCCGGGGCTATATAGGAAAGTAGCTTCTTCATAGGGGTTAAAATTTAAATTTCCAGCTTATTGAGGGGACGATACTGAACAATGATAACTTAACGGCCCGCGTTTGATTAGGATGATTCGGTCGTTGTTCAAATTGGATTAAATAAGGGTTTTTACGGGCGTAGACATTATAAATCGAAAAATTCCAGCTGGAATGTATAAATCCGCTGGTGTCACCTTGGTAGGTAGCTGACAGATCGAGGCGGTGGTAGGGAGGCATGCGGTATCCATTACGGTTAGTATAAAATTGAACTGTACGTCCCTGGTAGTTGTATTTGCCAACGGGAAAAGTTACCGCATTACCGGTGGCATAAACCCAGGTGCTCGAAAAGCTCCAATTATCATTTAACTGATAAGAAGCTACGATAGATAGATCATGGGTTCGGTCATGCCGCACCGGGTAAGGGTCACCCTCGTTAAGTTGATCTACTTGTTGCATAGTTCGGGAGAGCGTATAACTGATCCAGCCTGTAAACTGTCCCATCTTTTTTTTAACAAAGAGTTCGGCGCCGTAGGACCATCCATTACCAAAGAGAAGTTCTGTTTCAACCGTCGGGTTGAGTGTAAGGTTGGCCCCGTTTTTATAATCTATTTGATTTTGTAAGTACTTGTAGTATACTTCAAGTGAAGTTTCGAACATATCGTTGTTGAAATTACGGAAGTACCCGAGAGCTACTTGGTCTCCTATTTGTGGTTCGACCACTGTGCTGCTTGGAATCCATAAGTCGGTAGGACTTGAGGCACTGGAGTTGGAGAGAAGATGAATATATTGGTGCATTCGGTTGTATGATAGTTTGATTGAGCTTTGTTCATCTACTGTATATCGCAATGAGAACCGAGGCTCCAATCCCCCATATGTTTCAAATATTTCGCCTTTTTTAATAGAAGAGGTATCAATAATCCGTTCGCGTGAAGAGTCGAACTCATATTGTTGGTAGGGCCCAATTAAATTAAACATAGAACCTCGCAAACCATATTGCGCCTTCCAGTTTTTAGCAATATCATGTTTATTTTGAATATAGGCCCCACTTTCTATAGCGTAACGATCTTGTATTTCAAACTCATTAAAGAAATCAATGGAAGATTCAATAGTGGGAGGAGAAAAGCGGTGAAAAATATTATTAATACCGAATTCTACATTATGATCGATATGGGGGAACCATTGCCAGTTAGCTTTCAATTGATAATCGCGAATACCTGAATTTAAAGAAAATGTTTCGTCTCCCAATCCCACTTCAAAACTGTAATCATAATTACTGAATAAGAAGAGAGTGTTCATAAAGAGTTGGTCGTTGAATACATGGTTCCAGCGGAGAGTAGTAGTGATATTCCCCCAGTCAAACCCAAAAATTTCATCGTAACCGAAAACGTCTCTCCCTATATAACCCGACAAAAACAGTCGATCATTATCACTCAATTCATAATTCGCTTTTAAGTTGAGATCGTAGAAGTATAACTTTGAATTAGACAGCTGTTCATCATTAGCTAAATTCAGGAACAGATCACCATAACTACGTCTACCGGCAATGAGAAAAGAACTTTTGTTTTTAACAATAGGTCCTTCTAACATAAGGTGTGAGGAAATAAGGCCGATGCCCCCTTCCCCATGGTATTCTTTTTGATTACCTTCTTTCATAGTAACATCTAAAACAGATGAGATGCGTCCTCCATATTTTGCCGGTATCCCCCCTTTGTGCATTTTTACCTCTTTAAGAGTGCTAGCATTGAAGATGGAGAAAAAACCTAACAAATGAGAAGCATTGTAAACGGGAGCACCATCTAATAATATTAAGTTTTGGTCAGCTCCTCCTCCACGAACATGAAGAGCTGTATTCCCTTCCCCGGCTTGGGAAATTCCGGGCCGGAGTGACATGGTTTTCATAATATCAGTTTCCCCGAACAATACAGGTATCTTTTCCACTTTTTTCATATCCAGCTCTTCGGTGCTCATCTCGGTGGAAGTAACATTCTCATCTGTCTTTTTTCCTTTGACCACTACCTCTTTTAATTGGTCCACTTGGGGGGGGAGGCTGACGTTGACTTTTTTGTTTTGTTGTAAATTGATGGTTAGGGTGCGATCTTGATAACCCAAATAACTATACCGCAACTTATAGGTGCCGGCGGGGAGGGTTAATGAATAAAAACCGTAAGTGTTGGTGCTGGCTCCTTTATTACTTTCTTTTATATGAATGTTACAACCGATCAGCTTTTCTCCTGAGGTGGAATCTCTTACATAACCACTGATTGTGTATTGCTCTTGGGCCTCACTTGGTGGGCTAATAAATAATAAAAAGGG
>CAZIGO010000055.1:12582-12831 GCA_964538595.1 uncultured Chitinophagales bacterium
CATTAATCTAAGTTTAATATCTTATTAGTAAACGTGCTAATATAAAATTTTTGGGAGAATATTAATAATAAAAGTAGATTGAGCAAAAGTTTAGAAAGAAATTAATTATTGAGTAACACCTTAACTACTTCTTTTCGATATTCCAAGTAAGTAGATCGAAGTTGACTCTCCCCGTTGGTGCCATAATTGACTAAAGTGACGATTGTTATATCATATTCAGGGAACCAGAACATATCCCCTGAATAGGCT
>CAZIGO010000056.1:0-1924 GCA_964538595.1 uncultured Chitinophagales bacterium
GCTGCTCAGCGGCATGCAGGGGCTGATGCTGTAACTGTTGGCATCGATCGAGTTTCTTTTCATTCTTCGATAGAGGTCGGGGAAGTAGTGACGATTGAAGCAAAACTTACTCGTGCCTTTCAAACTTCGATGGAGGTAAAAGTACAAGTATGGAAAGAAAATGCGGTGCAACGCACTGGCCGTCAACACACTAATACGGCTTATTTTACTTTTGTAGCCATCGATGAAAACCGTCAACCGCTTTCCATTCCTAAAATTCATCCTCAAACAGAAGAAGAAAAGAAGGCGTATAAAGTAGCGGCTGAACGACGAGAAAAACGAAATAATTAATTATAGCTCATCATTTTTATCGTTCTTTCTTGATGCACATCATATTAGTTATCGGGTAGTTCTCTTTCCTTTATTGTTAAAAATGTATTGTTATGGAAATAGCGATGGAAAAAGGCTATGTAGAAGAAAATTTGCCGGAGGACATAGATTTGCAGGCAGCAGTGCGGCAATTACGAATACAGAAAAATGCGGTTATTTTAGCGCATTATTATCAAAAACCTTGGATACAGGATATAGCGGATTATGTGGGAGATAGTCTGGGGTTGGCACAAAAAGCCAGCCGAACGGATGCGGATATGATCGCTTTTGCCGGTGTTTATTTTATGGCGGAAACGGCTAAAATTTTGTCTCCTTCTAAAAAGGTGGTATTACCGGATCAGCATGCCGGTTGTTCACTGGCTGATACCTGCACTCCCTCCGCCTTTCGGCGATTTGTTAAACGACATCCCGGCCATGCCATCATTACTTATGTCAACTCCTCGGCTAAGATAAAAGCTATGAGCGATATAACTTGTACTTCTACTAATGCAAAACATATTATTGGTACAATTCCGGAGGAACGTCCTATTTTGTTCGCGCCTGATAAAAATTTGGGAAAATATCTTCAAAAAGAGACCGGCCGCGAAAATATGACGTTTTGGCCGGGAGTATGTGAAGTACACAACACCTTTTCCGTAGAGAAGATCGAACGGTTAAAAAAAGAACATCCCTCCGCCCCGGTAATAGCTCATCCTGAATGTGGTCATTTAGTGTTGGAAAAAGCTGATTTTATTGGTTCGACCAGTAATTTGTTGCATTACGTTAAAACATCGTCCTCCGATACCTTTATTGTCGTGACAGAGGAAGGCATCCGCCATGAGATGAAAAAATCTATGCCGGAGAAAAAATTTATTGCAGCACCCCCGGTATACTACACGGATTGCGCTTGTCAAGAGTGCCCATATATGAAGTTGAATACTATGAAAAAATTGTACTTGTCTTTAAAACACGAGCAGCCGGCCGTTAAATTAGAGGAGTCAGTTCGTAAGCGGGCTTATACTCCTATTAAAAAAATGTTAGACATTTCGGCTGAAGCAGGGCTGTAAAGTTATGTTCGCTACCAATTATGTAGTAGTAGGGGCGGGAATAGCGGGGTTGACGTATGCTTATAAAATAGCACGGCATGAGCCGGAATGCCAAGTTGTGGTTATTACGAAAGACCGTTATGATCGATCCAACTCGCAATTAGCACAAGGAGGCATAGCTGCCGTATTACCGGATAGTGAGGATACGGTTGACCGACATGTACGAGATACAATAGAAACGGGGGATGGATTATGTGATGAAAAAATCGTGCGAATAGTGGCCAACGAAAGTTACCAACGCATTCATGATTTGTTGAATTGGGGGGTAGAGTTTGATCGTACGGATGATAACACCTTCCACCGGAGTCAAGAAGGAGGACATTCGGTCCCCCGGGTTTTACACTATAAAGATAAGACGGGGCGACAGATTATGGATACGTTGTGGTCATGTGTGGAACAGCAATCCAATATTGTAGTACTTGAGAATTGTTTTGTGAAGGATCTATTGATTAAACAGGAGGATCCCCCTG
>CAZIGO010000056.1:1952-5587 GCA_964538595.1 uncultured Chitinophagales bacterium
TAATAAAACAAGTTCAGCCGGTGAGTTTGTATGCTGATGTAGTGATGTTAGCTGCCGGAGGGATCGGGCAATTATACCGGGTCACGTCCAATGCTTCTGTCGCAACAGGTGATGGGATAGCGATGGCTTATCGAGCGGGAGCACCCTTAAGAGATATGGCATTTGTGCAATTTCACCCCACCATTTTTGATGGAGCAAATCAGGAGCGTACGTCTTTTCTTATTTCTGAGGCGTTACGGGGAGCAGGAGCATATTTACGTAATGATAAAGAGGAGCGGTTTATGGGAAGATACGATGAACGAAAGGAATTAGCTCCTCGGGATGTGGTTAGCCGAGCTATTTATAATGAAGTACAACATCAGTCAAAAGATTATGTGGGATTGGATGTACGACATTTGAATCCCGCTACTTTAACCAACCATTTTCCAAATATATTACACCACTGTCAAAAGCAGGGAATTGATGTAACAAATGATCTAATACCGGTAACCCCGGGAGCGCATTACTTGTGTGGAGGGATATCGGTAGATGAATGGGGGCGTACGGCAATAGAAAACCTTTATGCGGCGGGGGAGTGCAGTTGTACTGGGTTACATGGAGCTAATCGATTGGCTTCTAATTCATTGTTAGAGGGGCTAGTATTTGCTCATCGAAGTTATTTAGATAGTAAAAATAAATCGACGACTCGTAAAGTAAACGTTCGAGTGTTAAAGGAAAACTTGCGTAGAAATAAAGGATATACGCGTCAGTATACTGACAGAATAAAATATCGGTTGCAAAGAATAATGAGTCAGTCAGTAGCTATTATTAGAAATCAGGATGATTTAAAAGGCGCTTTACAGGAAATAAACCGGTTATATCGGGATATAACAGATGATCAAACACTACGCCACCGCCAGGAAATGAATAATATGTGCAAAGTGGCTCAACTCATTATTGACGACTCGTTGAAACAGCCGGAAAACAGAGGCGTGTTCTATAATACTTCTATAGCTTAAAAGGGAAGTGACTCATTTTTTAACCGTAAAGTCTAAGCAACTTGCTGTTAGGGTTCCTGGGCCATATTAGAATGTGTATCGCCTTGACAGCTTAATAGAGTGGAATAGAGTAAGCGAAATTACCTACTCTGATTGAGTCCGAGCATTATATATATCTGTGCCGTAGCTAACTTTATTACCTTGTTCAGGATCGATGACCACTACATATACCCATTCATTATTTATCAAGGTACCTAAGGTATGCTCATAGTTTGCTAATATCGATTTTACCCGTTGAACGGGAGCTTGAATAAAAACGCTGAGGCGTAACGGATGGTGGTAAAGGGTTTTATCATCCTGCAGTAAAGATTGTAAAGGTAACCCCCCTTGCAAGTCACCGCCATTACCTTGTACGACACCGAAGCTACCGATAATGTTCTGGGTCACTTTAGAGCCACTCCCCAAATTATTGTTATCGACGGTAGTAAAGTAGTAATGGTTATTAATCCATTGGGTAACTACCATAGGCCCCTGCATAATAGCTGCTAAGGCTTTTCCGTCGGTATCTTTTTTCCAGTCGTAAGCATGTAAAAACGAACGTCCTTTCAGATTTATACGTTTAGTGAGGGCCCGTCTACCAATAATGAAAGAGGCATTACCGGCCAATCCCCATTCAGGTCGCACTTCCGACCAGTCGTAAGCCCGTCGGTTAGCTTCTGCATCACTTTTCTCTTCATTCGATAATGTGTCTCCTAACCTTTCTTTATTTGCTTTAAAACGTGCTTTCTCAAGGTCGTTTTTAATCTTTTCCAGTGCCGATAATGCGGAGGTATCGAGGGATTGATCATATATATCAATTTCGTCGGTAGTAGTGTTATGCTGGGCGGCCAAAAAGAGGGTGTCATCGGGTATCTCAATAGAATGTTCGTTTGACAATATTTGTCTTACTTCTTCCTCATTACAAATATGGGCCAGTACGCTGGCATTAATCCCTCCTTTACTCCCGGCACACGCCCCACAATCCAAGCTTGAGTAAAAGGGATTATTTACTGATGCACTGCCATGTCCTGTAAATATGACAAAAGGGGCAAAATGAGACCAACCCATCAGTTCAAAAGCCGTTTTCGCAATTTCTGCTTTCTCTTTAGTAGACAGTTGAGGTAATTTTTTGATTGGAGCGGGGCGCCCATTATTTAATCTTCTTATCACAGGCCGGGCAAAGTCAGCAGGAGTGGGTAGGTAGCGGTCGATCAGGCGGGCAGCTTTATAGAACAGACGGGGAATTATTGTTCTTAAAACCATTAATAATCCGTAAAAAATACCGGCGATCTCGACAAAGGCAAACGAAGCCGGCACATTGTGTTTAAATGTATTAATGAGTTTTTGTCCCGTTTTATAAGCATTATCCATTTTATAAAACCGTCGTGCTTGAGGAGCACCACCGGGCTTGAGCTCTTCATTTACTTTAAAAAGCGATTCCACAATAGGAGGGCATGATTTTTTTACCACATTGGAACGGTAGGGCTGATATTGCATAGGTATCCCAAAAAAACCCGCATAGCCAAAGGTTTCATAGGCGCCCGTTTCTTCAATTTTACGTCTTATAACTTCAGAGCGGGTATCGATGCAAAATACAAATTGGGCATCGGAAGTGTGTTGGTTGGGGGAGGTATTATTAGCCGCTTGGACTAGTTTATCAGTGAGGGTTTGTTGGTAGGTATATTCCCAGGCTTGTAACCAAACTTTCTTAATGTTGATGGCTCTCTTAATATTTTCGTTTCCCTGTGCTTCGGAGCTATAATCGGGAGGAGGGGTGAGGTCTATACCCATGAGTTGCGCTAAGGAAACCCGGACCGCTAAATAATCGACCAAGGTAATAGGATGGTTTTGTTGCCATTCCGTCGAGGCCTTTTCGCGATATTTTATATAACTCGTCCAACCGGACAAACTCGTTAATTGGTAAGTAAAAATGTCAAACCATTGCTCTTTCGGGTACGCTTCTATTACTTCTGATATACGTTGCCTGGCATCCGGAGTAAAATTACTTAATGTTTTACGATGGGGAATATGGTAGTCATAATATCCCATATCCAGCCACGCCTGATAAAACCCTTTTTCTCTGCCGGGTAACGGCCATTCACTTAGCCCTTCGTCCATAAATGCAGAAAGCCATTTGACCATTTGCCGATCTAACGTACTGATACTTTCCTTAGGTTTCCCCTCATCATAAGGGTCTTGATGCATGATCTTTAAACATTCTTCATAAGAAAGAGTGATATTATTTTCCGCGAGCAAATTGTCCAGTATGGCTTTATCAATATATCCCTTTTCCCACCCTTGACGAAAAAAGGACATACTCGGGTAGCCACTCGCATGAAAATATTTACGGGCTTGATCTATTGCCTCATAGAAGGGTTTGTCTTCAAAGCCTGCAAGCGGGTTATAAGTGACAAAAGAATAGAGGGGCCATAATGTGGGCAAAACATCAATGGCTTCTTCTATGGCGTTATGGAGGTGATCGTTTGGCATAGCTAATAAGGCTATTGAGCCACAGTTTCGGATTTAGGTTGTGATAGGTTCACTAAATACATATAAAGTATGTTACTTTTTTCATACCATTTAAACTCAATAACTATAAAAGTAAACAAGTAGAGTAGT
>CAZIGO010000056.1:5597-12637 GCA_964538595.1 uncultured Chitinophagales bacterium
GCTATTAATAGGTGCACAATATTTAATTCTACCGGTGATTGTACCATTGGAAGTTGTGCCATTACCGCTGCAATAGCATTAAAGAATACACCATAAATTCCAATAACGGAGATAATCAATAGAGGCACTAACAATAAACGATAAAAGACAGGCAGTACATAAAGCCGGGTAATACGTTGTACCCCGTGAATGACGGTTAGAACAATAACGAAGGTTAAAAACAGGCCACTGTCCATAGTCGTACCTTTTCCCGTGATAATAGCAAAAAACCATCCTCCTAACAGTCCACTTATAATTATTATGGGGATTTGATATAATTTCATAGGAGCCCGTTGTGGTGGGTAAGGCGTGGATTGTTTTACGATTGAGCCCGACGACAAAAACAGGTAAGCTTTATAAAATCCATGTAAGATCAAGTGAGTAATAGCCGCTGTAAAAAAGCCTAACCCACATTGCAATAACATAAAGCCCATCTGAGCTACGGTAGAACAAGCTAATTTTCGTTTAATACTATTTTGCACCAGTTTCCAAAATTTACCGATAAGCGCTCCCAAGCCGCCTACAATAACAATTAACCATAACACCTCTGCTTTAAAGAATAAAAGGGCAAAGCGCGCTAACAGGATACCTCCTGCATTGACGAACCCGGCATGCATGAAAGCTGAAGCAGGAGTCGGGGCTGTGAGAGAGGACATTAGCCAACTCTGAAAAGGGAATAAAGCCGATTGTGTCATGCCCGCTAATAATAAAAATATTGTACTGATCCATAACGCTTCAAAAGGTAGAGTATTTGATTGTTGAATAATGCCTGTAATCGTAACTTCCCCGGTTTGATAGGCAAGCAACCCTAAAGCTACAACTAAAAAAGCTGTACTTAACAGAAAGTAATTTCGGGCGTGACGAGCGGAGGGGCCTGCTTCTCCCCAACCGGCAAAGTAGCCAATTAATCCCGTAAAGGCCGAACAAGTGGCCAGGAATTTATTGAGTTTAGCAAATCCGGCCATATAACGTAAGGAATAACTGTGCACAATGCCGCTAAAAAAGCTCACAGCGGTCCAGATAATTAGCGTTAACCCGTCAATGTTTAACAGGGGAGCGATGCGTACGGGAAAGGCATTAAAGTCATAAAGTACAATCCAAAACAAGGTCATAAACAAAAATAAGCTCCACGAGAGAAGGGTTAATAAAAGGGGAATCCATCGGGTGATCTTATTTTGCTTTAGTACAGACTTGTTATCTAAGTCCAGTGTTTGCCGCATACTTTTATTAGTATTTAAAAAATGCCGTCAAACCCGCTTTTGTTAAGCCATGGCCTTGTAATTATTTATGTTGGCTTATACTCGGTAGTCTAATCTCCTTGTGTTACTAAATTTTAGATGCCGCTATGTTGAATGATTTTTCTAAACGATCGGAGCCTAAATAACCAAGTCCACTCTCCCTAATAAATTCCCCACAAAGGTAACAAATAGAATTTAAAACTATAAAAAGTACCGGTGCCTCGTTCGTATTAGATGCTAAACATAAATTTTGATCAATGTATAGGTTCTCGATATCCATTGGGATCTGTTTAATGCTATTTTTTATTGTGTGTTATACTTCTCCTGATCTCGGGGGCTTTTTTATCGACTTATTGCAATATATGAGATATATCATACTTTTTACTTCACTGAGAAATTATTTTTAAGAATAAATATTTGATAAAAATTGCTGATCTATGTAAAAACTATCGTGTACTCCACCTAAAACTTGATTTCTCTGGGGAAAGGGTAAGGTCTGGGACAAGGTTATACGAGGTACAGGGGGAGCATTTTAGTTTCTGAAGATTTGTGGTGGACCGAACGCCTTATCGGGTTGATAAGAGGTATAAGGAGTGTGTTGAGGTTAGTCTGCTTTTGTTCTATTCTCCCGCAAATGGGTTATAGAACAGGAATTTTCAGATAAAGAATACGGTGGCAGATAATGAGCAAAAAATATATCGCTGTTAGCTACATAACTTCTATTAGAAGGAACGGTTTGTTGAAATGAATGATAAAGAAAAGGGAAAGAGTAAAAGTGATCGAATATTATTTACTGACTAATAGTGATATACAGGACTAAGCTAAAATTAATACAGTTATTGAGTTATAAAATTGTGGACTACTAAAATGAGACGAGCTTGAGAACAACACCAGCGTATTTTAAGGTAGAAAAAAGTAGGTAATGATGGATAGAAAAGTTTATCCTCGAATTATTGGAACGGGTAGTTATATACCGGAACAAGTCGTTAAGAACGAGGATTTTATGCAAAATACATTTTATAATAAACAGGGGAAACCGTTTGCTAAATCGAATGCTGAAATCATTCAAAAGTTCGAGGAAATTTCAGCTATTAAGGAACGTCGCCATGTTACCGATGACTTGGTAACCTCGGAGATTGGTTATTACGCAGCATTACAAGCTATTGAACAAGCTGGTGTGGATAAAGAAAGTATCGATAGTATTTTAGTGGCTCATAATTTTGGAGATGTAACGGGAGATCAAAAGGATGTTAATTTTGTCCCCAGTCTAGCAGCTCGTATTAAGCATAAGTTGCGCATTAAGGACCCGGCTACCATAGCCGAGGATTTGCCCTTTGGTTGCCCGGGATGGCTGCAAGGGGTCATCAATGCTGATTATTATTTAAGAGCGGGAGCGAAAGAACGGGTGTTGGTTATCGGGGCGGAAACTCTTTCGCGGGTGTCAGATCCCCATGATCGGGATAGTATGTTATATGCCGATGGAGCCGGCGCTGTCTTACTAGAAAAAGATAATTCCCCGGACAGTGGTATTAGGGGGCATCATAGTCGTTCGTATACATACGAAGAGGCTTACTTCTTGTGGATGGATAAATCCAATAATTCTGTTAATAATGGAGATGAGTCCTTATACCTTAAAATGAAAGGTCATCAACTTTATAAGTTTGCTCTTCAAAAGGTACCCGAGGTTATAGATGAATGCCTGAAGCAGGTGAAGATCCCCTTAGAAAAGATCGATAAAATTTTATTACACCAGGCGAATGGTAAAATGGATCAAGCCATTTTGAATGCTCTATTTCGCGAACATTCTATTTCCCCTATTCCCCCCGATATTATGCCCATGACGATTTCTTGGTTGGGAAATAGTTCAGTGGCTACGTTACCTACACTACTCAATCTCCTTTATACCGGTCAACTTGAGGACCATGCTGTGCAACCGGGCAACTATCTTCTGTTAGCTTCCATAGGAGCAGGGTTAAATGTTAACGCCCTTGTCTATCAAGTATGATGAGTACCAGCTTTTAATCCGGGCTGTTATGACTCCCATCATATAATGCCTTCCTCCCTTTGTGTTTATTCATGATTAAGAAAACAGATGTGTTGAAATATAAGGGGTGGGCATGATATGAATCATAAGCCTTGTTTGAGTTTATTAGAAAATTAACTCTATAGAAAAAATAAGTGCTATGCAGTCCGGAAAATCTAAAAGTTATCACCGCATAAATTACTGTATAAACGGATTAAGTATATTATTGATGCTTTTGTTGGTGGGGGGAGTCCAGGGACAAAATGGGGAACGTCTTTTTAACGCAAATTGTGCGCGTTGTCATAAAATCGGGGGAGGTAAATTAGTAGGACCTGACCTGGCCAATGTAACAAAGCAAAAGTCAGAGAAGTGGCTTATCAAATTTATAAAATCTTCACAGACGGTCATTAAAAGTGGAGATGAATATGCGGATTCCCTTTATAAAGCTTTTAATGAAGTGCTGATGCCGGATCAGGATTTGTCGGATAAAGAGATAAAAGCGGTACTCTCCTATATCGAAGAGCAAAGTCCGGCTCCTACTACTCAAAAGTCCGCTTCCAAGAAAAAATCGAAATCCCAGTCTACTTCTGCTTCCCAACAATCAACGATTAAACCGGTAAGTGAGGCGACCAATAAAGATATTCAGAAAGGTCGGCGGTTGTTTGCTGGCAAACAGCGGTTAGCCCAAGGAGGACCGGCTTGTATATCATGTCATCATGTAAGGTCTGATGCGGTCCTTGGGGGAGGTACGTATGCTAAAGAGTTGACAAAAGCTTTTTCTCGTTTGGGGGAAAAAGGCGTAACGTCTATGATCAAAAATCCGGCTTTCCCTGAAATGAAATTGGCGTATGCTAATCAGCCCTTGACTGACAAAGAGATTTTTCAGATTAAAGCCTTTTTGAAACGCGTCGATAATCGGCGGTTGCATCAGCACCCTCGTAATCACGATGCTTTATTCCTATGGTCCGGGATAGGTGTAACTCTTGTATTCCTTTCCATATTCGGAGCAATATGGTTTACACGTAAAAGAGGTTCGGTTAACGATGCTATCTATCAACGGCAGGTGAAGTCAACCGGCAGTCAACATGGATTTTAAAGAGTAGGATATGATGCGAATCATAAAGTTATTTAGTATTTATCATAATCTTAGTTGATAAGTGATAACAAACATTGATCACCTCTAAAAACAAAATGTTATGAGTTGGATTAAAGATGTCATTGATCCGGAACAGCGAAGTTGGGAACAATTTTATCGCGGTCGTTATCAACACGATAAACGCATCCGCAGTACCCATGGTGTTAATTGTACAGGCGGTTGTAGCTGGGAGATATTCGTTAAAAACGGTATTGTGGTATGGGAAAACCAAGCCCTCGATTATCCCAAGCTGGAAAGCAGTTTACCTCCCTATGAACCCCGGGGATGTCAGCGCGGTATCTCCTTTTCTTGGTATTTGTATAGCCCTATTCGCATCAAATACCCCTTAGTAAGAGGACGGTTGATCGATTTGTATCGCCGGGAAAAGGAACAAGTCGGCGATCCGGTTGAGGCTTGGAAACGTTTACAGAATAAACCCGAGAAACGAGAACGATATCAAGAGGCCCGGGGAAAAGGCGGTTTCCGACGAGCAGATTGGGAAGAGGTGTTAGAAATTATGGCAGCTGCCAACATTCATACCGTTAAAAAGTATGGCCCGGACCGCTTGGTCAGTTTTTCTCCTATCCCTGCTATGTCGATGATGAGCTATGCTAGCGGGGCTCGTTTTACGCAATTGATGGGTGGTTTAAACCTGAGTTTTTATGATTGGTATAGCGACTTGCCCCCTGCTTCTCCTGAAACATGGGGAGAGCAAACGGATGTCTGTGAAAGTGCGGATTGGTATAACTCTAAATTTATCGCTTGCATGGGGTCTAATATAAATATGACACGTACCCCTGACTGTCACTTTGCCGCAGAAGCCCGCCATAACGGTTCTAAGTTCATTGTCTTTTCACCGGATCTGGGGCAAAATGCAAAATATGCGGATCAATGGGTGCCCGTCCATGCCGGGTCTGATGGCGCTTTTTGGATGGCCGTCAACCATGTTATCCTTAATGAATTCCATCACAAGAAGAAAACTAAATACTTTATCGACTATGTGAAGCGCTATACAGATTGTCCCTACTTGATTGAGCTAAATAAGGACGGTGATAAATATACGCCCGGTCGCTTTGTAAGGGCCAATCGATTGAAAAAATATCGTGATGTAGAAAAGGGGGAGTGGAAATTTTTGAACTTTGATGCTAACTCCGGCGAACCTGTGATGCCCCAAGGTAACATCGGCCATCGATGGGATGAAAATAAAGGAAATTGGAATTTAAAATATAAAGAAGGGACCGAGGGAGAAGAATTTGAACCTCAACTGACCCTTATCGATGATTATGAAGAGGAATTGCAAGTGGAGATACAGGATTTTGGGTTGGATATGAAGCATGAGCGGGGTGTACCGGTGCGCTATTTGGATACCCCGGAAGGCAAGGTGCCCGTCACCACGGTTTATGATATGATAATGGCTCAATTTGGAGTAAGCCGGGGCTTGTCCGGCGACTACCCGGATAGCTACAAAGACCCGGATAGTGCGTATACCCCGGCCTGGCAAGAAGTGTTTACCGGTATTGATCAAGAAACCGTTCAACAATTTGCTCGCGAATGGGCTTCAACAGCTGAAAGTACGGGAGGGAAGTGCTGTATTATCATCGGGGCCGGTATTAATCATTGGTATCATAATAACTTAATCTACCGGGCCGGTATTAATGCTTTGATGCTATGTGGCTGTATTGGTGTTAACGGAGGAGGACTGGAGCATTATGTAGGACAAGAAAAGTTAGCTCCCAAGGACTCCTGGGGAACGATAGCTTTTGCCCAGGATTGGCACAGCGGCAAACGACTTCAACAAGCTCCGCTTTGGCATTATATAAATACTTGCCAATACCGGTATGATGGCTATTTTGAAGATTATCATACTACCCCCGAAAATGAATTGACAAAATCGCATTGTGCTGACCTTATCTTTCGGTCGGTCCGGATGGGGTGGATGCCTTATTATCCCCAGTTTAATCGTAATACTATTGAGTTGACGAAGGAAGCCATAAATAACGGGGCCGACAGTGATGAGGAGATAAAGAAGTATGTAGCTGACAAGATCAAAAACAAGGAAATAGATTTTGCAGTGGCCGACCCGGAAGCTGAAGAAAATTGGCCCCGTGTATGGTACATTTGGCGGGGGAATGCCATTTTAGCCAGCATGAAAGGTCACGAGTATTGCTTGAAACACTATCTCGGTACCCATAGTAATGCGATCGGGCAGGATGAAGTAGAGCAACCTACTCACGAAGTACAATGGCGCGATCAAGCCCCGGAAGGAAAAATGGATCTCGTGGTCGACCTCAACTTCCGGATGGATTCGTCGGCTCTTTATTCTGATATTGTTTTACCGGCCGCTTCATGGTATGAAAAAGCCGATCTCAATAGCACCGACCTGCACTCTTTTATCCATCCCCTGTCAGAAGCAGTAGCTCCCGTCTGGGAAGCTAAGACCGATTGGAAAATATTTGAAAATATAGCCCGTAAGACCAGTGAGTTAGCTGAAAAACACCGGCCGGAGCCTGTCAAAGATATTATTGCTATGCCCTTGGCGCATGATACCGATGATGAATTGGCCCAATCGGAGGTAAAGGATTGGTACCAGGGAGAGTGTGAACCT
>CAZIGO010000057.1:0-7936 GCA_964538595.1 uncultured Chitinophagales bacterium
ACGTTCAGGATTGCTCTCTTCTCCATTGCGTTCCCGTTTTGGTATTACTGCTCATTTTGAATACTACAGTGAACAGGACCTAAAAAAAATTGTACTTCGCTCGGCCCAAATATTAGAAACAAATATTAAAAAAGATGCCGCTGCTGAAATAGCCCGGCGGAGTCGGGGAACCCCTCGAATTGCAAATGGGTTATTGCGTCGAGTTCGCGACTTTGCCCAAATAAAAACGGAAGGAGTAATAAACTTGGAAATTACACGTCATGCTTTAGAAGCGTTACATGTTGATGAACGAGGGTTGGATGTCATGGACAATAAAATTCTCTCCACTATTATCAAAAAATTTAGCGGAGGTCCTGTGGGTATTAATACAATTGCTACAGCAGTTGGGGAGGAGCCGGGAACAATAGAAGAAGTTTATGAGCCCTTTTTGATCAAAGAAGGGTTTGTGAAACGTACTCCGAATGGGCGTCAGGCTACCAAACTGGCCTATAAACATCTTGGCGTCACTCCTTCCTCATCGACAGGTGAAACGGGGCAACTGTTCGATGAACAAGAGGAAAGCTGGTAATCTTCTCTGGTAAAAACCTCCGTGTCTCCTCTGGAAAATTACAGTATTTGACAGTCCTTTTCCTACTTATGCTAGAAGGAACTTCAAAGAATGAAGAGGTTATATATACTCTCATATTCAAAAAATTACTTCCGGGAGGATAGGGGAACAAAGCCAGGTCAAATCAGCAGAAATTCACAC
Organism: uncultured Chitinophagales bacterium; assembly: GCA_964538595.1. GTDB lineage: Bacteria > Bacteroidota > Bacteroidia > Chitinophagales > CAZIGO01 > CAZIGO01. The sequence continues at coordinate 749 of CAZIGO010000057.1, forward strand.
TACTTTTCTATATTGGAATTGTTTAATTGATTATCAATGAAACACTTCAAACTAACCACATTTTTGACCTCTAACATCGAGCTGGATCCGCAACAGTTAGATCGGTTGCTGAGTCAGTGCAATGTACAGTTCGTTGAGGAGGGGGAGTATCTGTTACAAGAAGGCGAGCACTGCCGACACTCCTTTTTTGTAGAACAGGGATTACTCCGGCAGTTTTCAATAGATGCTTCTGGGAAAGAACATATTATTCAATTTGCCCCGGAATACTGGTTTGTCAGTGACCGGGACAGTGTTTATTTCGGAAATCCCTCGGCCTATTATATCCAAGCTCTTGAAGAGAGTAAGGTTTTGTTGCTGAAAGAACAATTTTTCCGTCAATTATCACGGGAAGATGCCTCATTTAATACGTTCAATAACCAATTGTTGCACAACCATATCCGCCATTTGCAAAGGCGTATTCATTTTTTGCTGAGCAGTTCTGCTAAGGAACGATACCTGGAATTTATTCATTTATACCCCGATTTGCCATTACGAGTTCCTCAAACTATGGTGGCTTCCTATCTCGGTATAACACCGGAAAGTTTAAGTCGGATTCGGAAAGAGCTGGCGGCAGAGCATTCCCCTTCGTCTTCTTAACATACATCAATACAACTCACTATTATTTGTTGTAACTTTACGATAGAAAAATAAAGTTATGGCACAACGAAAAATCGAAACAGTATTATCCCCCGGACATCCGCACTTTGTAGGTAATGGATTTCGGGTCAGTACTTTTATCCCAAGACAACCGGATGTTAGTATGAGGCGTATGAGCCCGTTTATAATGTTGGATTATAATCCCGAATATTATTTTGAGCCGACTGATCAGCCGAGAGGGGTAGGAGTTCATCCGCATAAAGGATTTGAAACGGTGACAATTGCGTATAAAGGAAAAGTGGCGCATGAGGATAGTACAGGCAGTGGAGGCGTCATTGAGGAAGGCGATGTCCAATGGATGACGGCGGGAGGTGGCATATTGCATAAGGAGTATCATGAAGAAAATTTCAGCAAAGAGGGGGGGTATTTTCAAATGGTACAACTTTGGGTTAACCTTCCCTCCACAGCTAAAGAAACAGATCCCCGCTATCAAAGTATTCGACAAAAGGATATGAAACGTGTGGAATTACCTGAAGACGGAGGAGTGGTTGAGGTCATTGCCGGTGAATATAAAAATGAAAAAGGACCGGCGGACACCTTTACCCCTATTCACCTGTTTAATGCCAAGTTAAATAAAGGTGCTGATGCAACTTTCCACTTTCCAGAATATTTTAATACGGCTTTATTGGTGGTAGAGGGCCCCATTAAGGTAAACAATAATCAACAGGTGGCTCAGGATCAGTTTGCTGTGTTGGAAAATGAAGGAAAAACCTTTACCATCAGGGCGGAGAAAGACTCCGTCGTTTTAATTATGAGTGGAGAACCCATAGACGAACCTATTGCTGCTCATGGCCCTTTTGTTATGAATACCAAAGAGGAGTTGAAACAAGCCTTTGAAGATTATAATAAAGGGAAGTTTGGATACCTGGAGGATTAGGGGTCCTAAGAGGAGCTCTAACGAAGTGATTTTTTTCAAATCTCGCACAGGTAGGGGCAATGATTTTATAGGAAGTTATTGGGTGATTTATTCAACCGCTTGAATTCTGTTAATAAAAAAAATATAATTACGATGAATGTTTTAGCATTTGGGGCTTCCTACAGCAAAACGTCAATCAATAAAGCGTTTGCTACATACGTAGCTCAACAATTAAATGAGGTGACAGTTCATACAATGGATTTAAATGACTTTGCCTTACCGGTTTTTACGGTGGATCGAGAGGAAGAGATTGGTCATCCGGATGTAATTCATGAATTTCTTGAATACCTGCAATGGGCCGATCTGTGCGTTATATCGATGGCAGAGCATAATGGGGCCTATACGGCCGGGTTTAAAAATTTATTTGATTGGACGTCCCGCGTCAAACTTAAAATGTTTGAGAATAAACCCATGCTTCTGTTATCTGCTTCTCCGGGAGGGCGCGGGGCACAATCCAGTCTTGAATTGGCTAAGGATCGATTCCCGAGACATGGAGCTGATATTATTGCTTATTTTTCATTACCTAAATTTAATGACAATTTTGATGCCGAAAAGGGAGTCACAGATCCTGATTTGAAGTCGGAATTGGATACTGTTATAGAAACTGTAAACCACGAGCTTTATCAAATGAGATAGGGAGATAAGTCCTAACCCTTTTCCCGTTTAGTTAGTATAATTAGGGTAACTCACAGCATGTTCTTCATTGTCTATCCATGATAGTATAGGGTAAACATGATTTTAAGCCCCTCCTATTAACCCATAGTGCCAAGGATCGAAGAATAAATCTAAATGAAAAGTTGTTGAAAAAATTTTCTTGTTCAGCGAAAGAAAGCAGGTTCGGATTTGTAAAGAAAAAAGTAAAAGTGCTCGATCAGCTATTCTTCGAAGGTCAAAGCTTCTTCCGGAAGCCGAAATTGCCATAATAATCTTCCTTCTTTATTGTAAGATTGAAAGTGAAGGACACGGGATTGTTCCGGCCCGCTAACGTGTATGCGTCCGTAATTTTGGCTTAACACTAATGTACCGGGGATACGCTGCGGATTATGCATTTCGCTGGTCTCTTTTATACCGGTATAAGGGGAAGAGGTTAACGGGGAACAGGTAAATTCATAAAGTGAATAACAGTCTTCAGGCTGGAAAGTGAGTAACTCCGTGAGATGTCGATCCCCCGATAAAAACACGACTCCCTCAATCTGGTATTTTTTGATAAATGAAATGAGCTGCTGAAAAGTAAAAGGATAGTCAGAGCGTACTCCTTCATAAGGGTTCGCCTTGTTGATAAATTGGTTACCCACTACTATAAATTTAAAAGTAGCATTGGAGGTTAGGAGAGATTCTTTAAGCCATTGTAATTGCCGGGATCCGAAATAAGTTTTTTTCCGGCTCGGTTGGTGATTAACTGAATCCCTCAAAGCATTAGGAGCTCTATAGTATCGGTTGTCGGTAAGGAAAAAGGCCGCGTCGCCTTTCTGAAAATGCGTATAAATACCGGGGTGGCCGGGAAGTCCATAGCTGGGGTTCGCCCAATATTGTTGAAAGTGATGAAGACTGGTCTTTTTAAATATAAAGTTCCGGTCGCTATTATTCGGTCCGTAATCATGATCGTCCCATATCGCATAATGAGGGCGAGAATGCAAAAAAGGTTGTAGTTGAGAGAGCTGGCGGGAGGTGTGATAGCGGTATTGTATACCGGCTTTTGAGGAATAATCGCTGGAGCGCAGGTAGGTATTGTCTCCCATCCAGATCATAAAATGTCCGGGTGTATTGTTCAGGGCTTTAAAGATGGAAGGGGATTGGCCATAGTGTTCTTCGGGACCACTGTTGAGATAAGTACAAGAGCCCAATAAAAAGGAATAATTTGATGCGTCTTGGGAACGCCGGCGAGCAGTAGTAAATTGGTAGGTCGGTTGATTAGTGATCGGATGACCGTTGAGGTGGATTTGGTAGCGATAAGTTGTATGAGGAGTCAAGGGGTGGAGAGTAAGCGTTACCGGTTGATATGTATCAGAAGATGGGAGCTTTTTCTGTATAGATTGTTTATCCCATATTTTGTCCATGGGACTATATTCTATAACGACTTGGTGTACATTTGGGCCGACCTCCATCCATATTTGGGCACTGCGGTGGCTGGTATGCCCCAGCATAGGACCTGCTGTTAAATTTTGAGATTTTCCTTGGGCAAGGACACCCAAGAGTATAATAAAAAAAAGAAGGGGGGGGTTATATTGTTGATATAAGAAGTTCATAGTTGTAAATAACGTTAAATATAAGAAATCCCGCGGCCTATATATTTTAGTTTATCGGTATTTTTTATTTTTTAAAAGAAGTTCTGTACGTTTGGTCCCTGTCTATGGCAAGAATTTGCTACTTTTACGACTATAAATCGATCTCTCCTTGAGTCCTTTAGATCAACCTCCTATTGAACAAGAATCCGGTATGAACGTGCTCGAGCACCTCGAGGCCCTCCGTTGGCACTTGATGCGGTCTGGAGTAGCTATCCTTATCACAGCTGTCATCGTTTTTATAAATAAATCCTTTGTGTTCAATGAGGTAGTGTTGGCGCCCAAGTCCGCAGAATTTTTTACGTATAAAGCAATTTGTTACCTCTCCCATGCCTTGGCACTAGGTGATCGCTTATGTTTGGAAGCCGTAAATCTAACAATTATCAATATAGAATTGCCGGCCCAGTTTTTACTTCATCTTAAAGTGTCTTTTATTGGTGGGATCATATTGGCTTTCCCTTATTTTCTATGGGAATTGTGGCGTTTTGTCAAACCCGGTCTCTACCCTCATGAAAAAAAGTATGCCGGGGGGATGGTAGTCTATTGCTCCCTGCTTTTTTTTGTGGGTATTTTGTTCGGCTACTTTATCTTATCGCCCTTTTCTATCAAATTTTTGGGACAGTACCAAGTAAGTCAAGCAGTAACGAATCAAATTCGCTCCTATGTGAATACAGTGTCAATGTTGGTGTTAGCTTGCGGCATCATTTTTGAGATGCCCATATTAGCTTATTTTTTCTCTCGGATGGGGTTGTTGACGCCGGCATTGTTACGTCAGTATCGTAAACATGCCTTAGTAATAATGTTAGTGTTAAGTGCCACCATTACACCGCCTGATGTTGTGAGTCAGCTGTTTTTAGTACTGCCTTTATATCTCTTATACGAAATTAGTATCTTTATCGCTGGTCGTGTTTATAAAGGTGAGGCATAATAAGGAAAATCAATGGATATAAACGATTCCCGTTCTAAAATAATTGTTACCGGTGCTTGCGGTTATATTGGCTCACATAGTATTGTCGATTTGGTGAATGCCGGTTATGAAGTAATTGCTGTCGATGATAATTCACGCTCTGATTCGAGTATTTTAGAGGGGGTACAGAAGATTACCGGTGAAAAAATATCTCATTTCCCCGTAGATTTATGTGAACGGGAGGCAACACTCGACTTGTTTCGTGAACATGATTCCGCCCAGGCTGTCATTCATTTTGCAGCGTATAAAACAGTTCCGGAATCAGTCAACCATCCCTTGCGCTATTATCATAATAACCTGGAAAGTTTGATAAATGTGTTAATGGCCCAACAACAAGCCGGCGTTCCCTATCATGTGTTTTCCTCCTCCTGTTCGGTATATGGGAATGTGGAAACCTTACCGGTGACTGAAGAAACTCCCTTGGGACAAACAGCTTCTCCTTATGGGACGACCAAACAAATGGGAGAACGGATACTGGACGATTGGATTAATGCTTCGGGACACCAAGGAATCTCTTTACGTTATTTTAACCCGGTGGGTGCTCATCCTTCCGCTCATATTGGTGAGATACCTTATGGCGACCCGGAAAATTTGCTGCCTATTATTACCGAAACCGCCTTGGGGAAACGGGATAAGTTGATTGTGTATGGGGATGACTATGATACAAGGGATGGTACATGTATCCGTGATTACATCCATGTAATGGACGTGGCACGGGCGCATACCCTAGCCTTAGAATATTTGATGGAGGGAAAACATCGCTCTGATCATGAAACATTTAACTTAGGGACGGGTAATGGTATTACCGTTTTAGAAGCGATCAAGGCCTTTGAACGGGCAACGGGGCAGTCCTTAAATTATGAGGTGGGGCCTCGACGAGCTGGTGATGTAGCTGCCATTTATGCCGATAATAGCAAAGTTAAACAACGACTGCATTGGGAACCTCGTTATGATATTGAAGCAATGATGCGAACGGCTTGGAAATGGGATAAAAAACTTCATGAGCAACAAACCAGCTCTTCCTGATACTACGTTCTTTTTAATACAGTCTTCTAGCCGGTTAAGAAGAGGGCTGTGAATCGACAAAGGAGGCTAACTCTTCAATATATTGGCGATGATTGGCTAAACGCGGCACCTTATGTTGTCCCCCTAATTTGTTTTTTGATTTGAGCCATTGATAAAACGTGCCTGGCGGTACTTCTCGTATAATAGGACGTTTTAAAGCCAGCGACTTATACCGTTTTGCTTCATAGTCAGAGTTTACCGATTGTAGGTTTTCATCTAGTGCCTCCTTGAATTGTTGAAAATTAGCAGGGGGTTGTTCAAATTCTATCCACCACTCATGGCAGCCTTTGTCGGATTCAGAAAAGTACACCGGCCCGGCTGTATATTCTTTTATTTGAGCATCTGTTTTTTGGCAAGCTAATGATAAAGCATCATCTGCATCTTTAACGATCACCTCTTCACCAAAAGCATTAATAAACTGGGTAGTGCGCCCCGTCACTTTTATACGATAGGGTTGGGTATTGGTAAAGGTAATAGTATCTCCCAGCTGATATCTCCAAAGCCCTGAGTTGGTAGTGATGACCAAGGCATATTGTTGTCCCTTTTCTACTTCATCAAGTGTATAGACGGTAGGCTGGGGATCTTCGAGAGCGGATAAGGGCATAAATTCGTAAAAGATGCCGTGGTCGGTAAGTAATAACATATCATCAGCACCGGGGCGGTCTTGAATCCCAAAAAAACCTTCTGAAGCATTGTAGGTTTGCCAAAATTGCGGGGCGTGGTCAGGAAAATAAGATAGAAATTGTTCATAATAAGGGGTAAAGTTGACACCACCGTGAATATATACTTCTAAATCAGCGAGGATACCGTTGAGGTGAGTAACCCCGGCTTTTTGACATAACTTTTTAAATAAAACCAATGTCCACGTTGGAACTCCTGAAATACTGGTAATTTTTTGTTGTAACACTGCTTCCGCCATGCGGTCGATTTTTTCCTCCCATTCTTCCATAAGGGCGACAGATAATGTTGGTGACCGGAACCATTGAGTCAAGGGAGACATGTTCTGTAATAATACGGCGGAAAGATCGCCGTAGTAGCTGTGTCGGTTCAATTGACTAATTCGATGACTTCCGCCGATCACTAATCCTTTGCCGGAAAAGAGTTGGGTATCGGGAAAAAAAGAGCTATAGACCGCCATTAGTTCGTAGCCCGCTTTATAATGACAATATTTTCTGTTGGAGGAAGGGATGGGAATGAATTTGCTTCGGTCACTGGTGGTACCCGATGATTGAGCATACCATCGGACGGTGCCCGGCCAGAGT
>CAZIGO010000057.1:7946-12526 GCA_964538595.1 uncultured Chitinophagales bacterium
TGATATAAGGTTGTAGACTTTCGTAATCCTGGAGTGGGACTTGGGAACGGTATTGAGTAATATTTTTGATTGAGGAAAAGCCGTGTTGTTGTCCCCATACCGTTTGTTGCCCTTGATTTAATAAGTGATGGAACCATCGTTGTTGCCCTTCTGCCGCTTGGTGACGACAGTAATCAATAGCCTGCCTTTTGTTTTTTAAAAAAGTCTTTACAATAGAGTTGATAAGGGACATAGAGCAGCCTGCCGGTTTGCATTATCACATATCTGTAAAATTACGATTTAATTGGGGCTTTATGAAGCTTTTATGATGAGGCAAGCAGGGGTGATGTGATTTTATTATTTTTAAGGAGTTGATGGCAATGATAAAATGAAACTAAAGTGTATGAGTAAATTTAAAGCATGGATATATGAAGTACTAGAAGTGGCAGAAGAGAAGAAAGGGTGGAGCTATTTTTTCGATCTGTTTATTATAATTTTGATTGCCCTGAATGCTATTGCTATCGTTATGGAATCTGTTGATCCGGTAAAGCAGCGTGTGGGGGTGTTCTTTTATTATTTTGAAGTCGTTTCAGTAGTTATATTTACGTTAGAATATGTCTTACGGGTTTGGTCGGTAACAGAAGCTAGTAAGTATAAACACCCCTTTTGGGGACGATTACGTTTTGTGTTTACTCCCTTAGCCTTGATCGACTTTTTTGCTATTCTCCCTTTCTATTTGGTACAGCTGGCGGATTTGCGTTTTCTCCGTATTTTGCGCCTTTTCCGTCTGTTTCGCCTGTTCAAGTTGGCTCGATATGTAAAAGCATTGCAAGTCATGTCGGAAGTTATTCGGAAAAAACGAGAACAGTTAGTAGTAAGTACGGTTTTTACTTTGTTTTTATTGTTAATCGTTTCTTCGGTAATGTATTATGTGGAACATCCCGTGCAGCCGGAGGCCTTTTCAAGTATCCCTGACACTATGTGGTGGGGAATTGCTACTCTGACCACAGTCGGTTATGGGGATGTCTATCCCATAACTCCGCTGGGAAAATTTTTGGGAGGCGTGATTGCTATTTTAGGGATCGGGATTTTTGCTTTACCCGCCGGCATATTGGCTTCGGGGTTCTCGACAGCGATAGAAGAACATACGGATGAGGAATGAATAGGTTATTGGCGTAACTCAAAGTTCTCTCCCAGGTAAACGCGCCGCACCTGTTCATCGGAAGCTAATTCTTCGGCGGTTCCTTCTTTTAATATTTCTCCATCGAATAGTAAATAAGACCGGTCTGTTATAGATAGGGTTTCCTGTACATTATGATCGGTAATAAATACGCCGATATTTTTTTCTTTTAGCCGTAAGACAATATCTTGAATATCTTCCACTGCAATAGGATCAATACCGGCAAAGGGCTCATCCAACAAAATAAATTTCGGGTCAGTAGCTAAGGCACGGGCAATCTCGGTTCGTCGACGCTCACCGCCGGATAATAAATCCCCCATACTTTTACGGACGTGATCGAGTCCCAGCTCGTCGATTAGTTCATCTCGCTTCTTATACCGGGTAGCTTTATCGAGGTTACGCATTTCCAGGATTGCCAGGATATTATCTTCTACACTTAATTTCCGAAATACGGAAGCTTCTTGAGGCAGATAACCGATACCCCGTTGCGCCCGCTTATACATTGGCAGCTTGCTGATGTTCTCTTCATCGAGGTATACTTCTCCTTCTTCAGGACGAATTAATCCAACGATCATGTAGAATGTAGTCGTTTTGCCGGCCCCGTTAGGTCCTAACAACCCTACTACCTCGCCTTGATTTAAGTTTATGGACACGCGCTCCACTACGGCGCGGCCCCGGTAACGTTTGACAAGGTTTTTTGCGCTGATTTGCAAAGTGTTGGCGGTTATTTTAGCCGGGGTGTAAGATAAGGAAAACAGAAAATTTTTATAGGCCTCTTCTCCTTATAAACTAGTTCTTATGGAAATAACGAAACAAGGGGCAGAAAATTGCTTTAAAATCTAAAGAGAAGGAAGGTTTTAAAACCGGAAGTCTTTTGCATATAACTCAATACTCGTACGCCCTTTCCAATAATTTTCCTTGATAGTATAGCAAATATCGAAGGGTTGTTGAGTTTTTACTTGGTCGGCATACTTTCCTTGCTCAAAAGCAATCCCCCACATCGGTGAACTGTCTTTTTGTCGGAGAGCTAATTTTAAATGGTTATCTCCCACGATACGGGATTGGCCCGTATCTTTTACATTTTTAGTAAGGAAAACAGGCCGCATGTTACCGGGTCCGAATGGACCGAGTTGTCGTAGAATGGTGAAGAAAGAAGGCGTAATGTCTGAAAAATTGAGGGTGGCATCGATGTAAAGCTTGGGGGTCAATTGATCTTTCGTGATTTGTTGCTGCACAATCTTTTCAAAACGATCTATGAATGGAGTAACATTCTCTTTGGTGAGTGTAAGACCGGCTGCTTGCTTATGACCACCGAATTGTTCTAATAGTTCACTGCAGTGCTCTAACGCTTTGTAAAGATCAAACCCCGGTACGGAACGAGCAGAGCCCGCCACTTTTCCATTGGAAGCAGTAAACAAGATGGTAGGTCGGTAATAGTGTTTTTCGATAAGACGGGAGGCAGCAATGCCTAATACGCCTTTGTGCCATTGGGGATTAAAAAGAACAGTGGAGTGACGTTCCTGCTGGGCGTGTTGTTTGATCAACTCAACCGCTTCTTCGGTAGTGCGACTGTCATATTGCCGGCGTTTGTTGTTGCGTTTATTGAGTTGTTCAGCATGCTGGTATGCTTCGGCATCTGAAGAGGCGATCAATGCCCGGACTGCATGACAAGCATCATCCATTCGGCCAGCAGCATTGAGGCGGGGACCGATCTTGAAGACCACATCAGCAACTGTGATCCGACGTTGCTTTACCTCCCCCGTTGATTTATCGATATCTTTTTGTAAAAGCCCTGTTAAGTTAGCCAGCGCTTTTAAGCCGGGACGCGGGTTGTTGTTTAATACTTTTAACCCCAGCTGAGTTAAAACACGATTTTCACCTGTCATGGGAACTATATCAGAAGCTGTACTAACGGCAACCAAGTCTAAATAGGATCGGAGCTTTTGTATCGAGCGACCAGTATGTTGCAATAGTCCTTGTAAAATTTTTAGTCCTATGCCACACCCGGAAAGAAAGGGGTAGGGGTAGCTGCAATCCGCTCGTTTAGGATCTAGTACGGCATGAGCCGGTGGAAGGGATGGTCCGGGCGTATGATGGTCGGCAATGATAAAATCTATCCCATATTCGCAGGCTTTCTCTACTTTATCTCCACCTTTTATACCACAATCAAGGGCTATTATTAGATCGATATCTTTTTGGTGGGCCCATTCCATAGCTTTATAATCCGTATCCTTCCGAATAACGGTTAGGTATGTAAAACTCCAAGGGAGTATGTTGGGGGCGGAGAAAGCTGTAGAATAGGGCGACTGCTGTTGTGCCATCGACATCATAATCACCGTAAATGAGTATTTTTTCTCTTCGTTGTAGAGCTTCTTGGATACGACGAACCGCTTGAGCCATATCCTGCATTAAAAAGGGGTCATGTAAATGTTGAAAAGAGGGGCGGAAAAATTTTTTAGCTTGTCGATAGGTGGTAATATTACGCTGTACTAACAGTTGGCAAAGCACGGGATGAATGTCCAGTTCTTCTTGTAATTGAAGCACTTGTTCTTTGTTATAGGGTTTAAACTGCCATTGAGGAGGGTGCATGAATGAAAATTTACCGTTGTGAGGAACGCGATCTTTTGAATTTACAAACTACATAGAATGAATGCAATTATATTTCGTGTGTTTTTTAAACACTTAAATATAGCAAAAATTACTAACATAAAGGGCAATAAAATGATTAAGAAAGGGAAATCCCAATATTATCAATTTAGATGTTGAAATTTGGTAATGTATTTTATTACGTTGGTTTTTTATTAATCCATCGCTCCGCTAAGGTTGAAGTAATCAATGGATTAAAACGAGAGAGTAATGTATAAATAATTTAAAAAAGTAATACAAAAGGATACTTTTTGCAGTTAATTGCGTAAAATTACTAAAACACGTTATCCAAATTAATTATTATGACGTATACAGATAAGGTCAATATATACTTGATAGAGGATCAAGAGATGTATGCTATGATGCTAGATCAGAAGCTGAAGAATACTTTGGTAGATCATACCCTTCAGATATTTGAAAAGGGGGAAGAGTGCTTGGAAAATGTCACTGAAAATCAACCGGATATCATCATTATCAATTACTTGCTTCCGGATATGAATGGACTACAGCTTTTAAAGAGAATTAAAAAAAAGAATCCCAATATACCTGTTGTCGTAATTTCCAGCCAGAAAGATATCCAGGTTACACGTGATCTTCTTCAGGCCGGCGCTTATGATTATATTATTAAAGATAAAAACACGGTACCTAAATTACATAATGCCATACATAAGATATTAGAAAAAAGTGATTTAGAGGAAGAGGTGATGACGTTACGCATTCGGTTAAACAAAAATAATTTTTACCTCATTGCCTTGTTCATCATATTGGTTGGTAT
>CAZIGO010000058.1:0-6655 GCA_964538595.1 uncultured Chitinophagales bacterium
AAGGAGTGGTTATAATGGCCGCCACCATTATTACGAACACCTTCGGGATGGTTGGAAACGTTCTTCAATAAGTTTTCCAGTCCTTCACTTTCTAACCCAGCATTATCTACGGCATTATTAAGTTTACGAACATAGCCGCCATGATGCTTATCGTGGTGAATCCGCATCGTCTGCTCGTCAATATTGGGCTCTAATGCATTGTAATCATAAGGAAGATCAGGTAATTCAAAAGCCATAATAGATAGGGTTTTTATGAAAAAATATAAAACTCAAATTTAATGAGCGGGACCATAAATTTAATCTTTTCCACTTGGAAATAAAAAGGTTACTCTTTTTTCGATTCCTTCTCAACAAGTGCCTGACATTTATCTTTTAGCACTCCGCCCTTTACCTCCTGTTCGTCGCTCAGCATAGCCGGGGCATACTTACTAAACCCATATTCCGGTGCAGGAGCTCCATACACCAGCGAGCCTATTCGTGACCAAAAGAGGGCTCCTGCGCACATTACACAGGGTTCCACTGTTGTATAGAGTATGCCGGACTTCAAGTTGCTTGTTTGTAGATACTCCATGGCTGCTGTCAAAGCAATCATGGGAGCATGTGCTGTAGCATCTGTTAAACGACGCACTTGATCATATCCTTTGGCGATTACCTGCTGACGAACCACTACTACCGCTCCCCCCACCCCTTCCCCTTGCTCAACACCAAACTTCGCTTCCTTTAAAGCTTTTCGCATAAAAAGCTGATGTTGTATTGGATCAATACTCATGATTTATTTCTGTAAAGCTTTTTATTAATAGTTTAAATTTTTACCTTAAGTGCTTCAATTATTTTATCAATATTATATCTCCAATGTCCCGGGTCTACTTTGCCAAATTTATGTCCCATTTCAATCATTATATCATTGTAATCCTGCTTATTCTTTATTCCTCCTTTACCTCGACTCCCTCACCGCCAGATACAACAAGCACCGATTCGATTTGGACCCTCAAGAAGTGTGTCAACCATGCATTAGAGAATAACTTGCAAATCAAGCAAACCCAGTTGGATATAAGGTCTAGTAATGCCACTTTACTCCAAAACAAGCTAAGCATGTTGCCCTCCCTGAATGGTGATGTATCACATTCTTATCAATATGGCCGTTCTATCGACCCGACCACCAACGATTTTGTCACTAACACGATCCAGACCAATGGATTTTCGCTCAATAGTAACTTATTAATTTTTGAGGGATTACGGAAATTCAATACCCTAAAACAAACGCAACTCAAAAAACAAGCCCGTCAATCTGCTTTGGCCAAACAACGAAATACCATCACGCTTTCTGTATTAAACCAATACCTCAATATTTTGTTAAATCGCAAACAGCTGGCTATTGCTCAAAACCAACTCGAATTAGCAAAGCAGCAATTACAACAGACAAAACGCCTGGTCAAGGCCGGAAAATTACCAGAAGGGGAATTGTTAGAATTGGAGGCGCAAGTAGCCAATGAAGAACTGAGCGTTACTCAAGCCCGTAACCAAGTAGACATTGCTTACACTCAATTAAAGCGGGTGATGCGATTAGAACAACATCAATCCTTAAAAATCAAACAACCTTCTTTAAATATACCAACCACTTTATTAGACACATTAACTGTGTCCAATATTTATCAAGAAGCGGTAAAATCCTACCCCTCTATTATGGAAGCCAAATATCGAAAGCTCAGTCGAGCGAAAGGGATAGATATTGCCCAGAGTAATTATTCTCCCCGCATAAGTGTATTCGGTCAAATCAACACCAATTATTCTGATTTCCGTAGGGAGGCGACAGGAGTAGAACCCACCGGTATTGATACAGTTGGTTTTGTCAGTTCCAATAATGAGCCGGTATACCGGCCGGCTTATGAGGTGCAATACAGCCAAGTCCCTTTTTGGGAGCAAATCGATGAGAACCTGAGTCAAGCGGTAGGTATTAGCATGACAATACCCATCTTCAATGGTTGGCAAGCTCGTACCGCCGTCGAACAAGCGAAAGTAAGTCATCTGAAAGCCGAATATGCCTTAGAACAAGCAAAATACAAATTAGAGCAAGACATACAACAATCCTATACCAAAGCCAAAGCAGCTTATAAAAAATACCAAGCCGCTCAAAAAAATTTGGAAGCCCGTCGAAAAGCTTTTAAATATGCCAAAAAGAGGTTTGAAAACGGAGCGATTAACTCTATCACTTTTACAGAGGCCAAAAATAAACTTTCAAATGCCCGGTCCGATAAAGCTCAATCAAAATATGAGTATATTTTCCGGATCAAGATGTTGAAATTTTACCAAGGTAAATCATTAAATTTTTAATAGATGAGCAATAAAAAAATACTCTGGTATTCCCTGGGCGGGCTTACTTTTATTCTTCTAATATTATTGGCTGCCAAACAGGCAGGATGGTTCGGCGATGCCGATGATATCAAAGTAAGCACGGCAAAAGTGAAAGCACGTACCATCGTAGAAACGGTCACGGCCAGTGGTAAAATACATCCTGAAAAAGAAGTTAAGATCAGTCCGCGGGTGTCCGGTGAAATACAACAACTACTTATCGGTGAAGGGGATTCTGTAAAAGTGGGCGAAAAACTAATTGTGATCAACCCCGATATTTATCAAGCTCAAACCGAACAACGAGAAGCCGCTCTCCAAACAGCCAAGTCGAACCTGGCTAATGCAAAAGCTCAGCTACAACAATTAAAAGCTCAATACAAACAAGCTCAATCAAGTTATAAAAGAGATAAGTCACTCTACCAAGACGGAGTCATTTCGGAGTCTGAGTTTGAGTCTTCTCAATCGGCTTACCAGTCGGCGAAAGCACAAGTTCAAGGAGCAAAAGAAAATGTGCAGGCAGCAAAATACAAAGTAAAAAGTGCCCAAGCCCGTTTGGAAGAAGCCAAAAAGAACCTCAACAAAACTACTATCCATGCTCCTGTCAGCGGTGTAGTTTCGCGGGTAAATGTAGAGGAGGGGGAACGGGTTGTCGGTACCAACCGCTTTGAAGGGACGGAATTATTGCGTATCGCTAACCTACGGTCGATGGAGGCCCAGGTAGACGTCAGTGAAAACGATGTGGTGCGGGTAGCGGTTGGCGATACGGCAAACATCAATATTGATGCTTACCGGCAACAAACATTTAAAGGTATCGTAACAGAAGTAGCCAGCTCCGCTAATAACATCGGCAACACAGGAAGTAACACAGAGCAGGTGACCAACTTCACTGTAAAAATCCGGATCTTTCCTCACACCTATGCTCACCTCTCTTCAGCCCGAGGTGACAATCGCTTTCCGCTACGGCCGGGGATGTCTGCCACCGTTGATATTAAAACAGAGAAGAGCCAAAATGCTCTCTCCGTTCCCATCCAATCGGTAACCATTAAAAACAAAGAGGAAAAAGAGCAATCTCAATTAAAGGAGATCGTATATTTATACAAACAGGGATTAGCTATTAGCCAAGCGGTAGAAACGGGTATACAAGACAATACTTACATAGAGATCAAAGAAGGACTAAAGAAAGGAGAGGAAGTTATTGCTGCTCCCTACAGTGCCATTTCAAAAGAATTGTCGGATAGCGCCGATGTACAAAAAATGAAAAACAAAAAAGCACTCTGGAAAAAATAAGTTGTTATGGAAACCGGATTACGTAATATTGGAATCATCGGAGGGGGAAGCTGGGCTACGGCCCTTGCTAAAGTGCTGACCGATCAACATCAACCTATTTATTGGTGGATGCGCAACCCGGATACTATTGCTCATATCCGTCAACATCATCACAATCCCCGCTATATCAGTTCCGCCCATCTGAATATTGAAAACGCCACCCTTTCAACCGACTTGAACCAGGTTATCGAACCCAGTGAAGCTCTTATATTAGCCATTCCAGCCGCTTTCCTGGATGAGGTTATCGGGCATCTTTCCCCGGCAGTTCTGAAAGAAAAGTTGATTATTTCCGGCATTAAAGGGATACTTCCCGAACAACATCAATTGGTGGCAAATTACTGCCATGACAAGTTCGAGATCCCTTATGAGCAATTAGCTATTATTGCCGGCCCTTGCCACGCGGAAGAAGTAGCTTCCGAAAAATTATCTTACGTCACAATTGCCTGTACTAACGCGGACTATGCAAACAAGATAGCGCAACGGTTATCCACCCGTTACCTACAGACAAATACTACCGATGATATATTTGGGACCGAATATACTGCTGTATTAAAAAATGTGATAGCAATGGCCAGTGGTATTAGCCATGGTTTGGGTTATGGAGATAATTTCCAGGCTGTTCTAATTGCCAACGCAGTTCAGGAAATACGGCGGTTTATAGATGCTGTACATCCGATCGACCGGGATATTGCTTCTTCCGCTTATTTAGGAGATCTTTTAGTGACGGCCTACTCTCAACACAGCCGAAATCGGACTTTTGGCAATATGATCGGTAAAGGCTATTCTGTCAAGTCAGCTCAGTTGGAAATGAATATGATAGCTGAAGGATATTATGCTGTCAAATCCATTTATGAAATCAATAAATCTTATCAAGCCCATCTTCCCATTGTCAACACAGTTTACAAGATACTTTATGAAAATGAACCACCGGCTAAAGCCTTTGATAAGCTTACCCAACAACTGAACTGACCCCTATCTTTATAAAAAAGCAGCAATACAAGTTTCAATGATGGCTCCCCCTTCAAAAAACCCCCATATATTTTTTCATGTCGGTTTAGGAAAAACAGGAACTACTTTTCTCCAATACCGGGTTTTCCCCTTCTTAAAGGGAGTCCATTATATTCAACGGTCCAAATATCACAAAGCAAAAAGCATAATTGCTCAAACCAACTCCTCTAAATATTTAGTCTCCCGAGAATTTGATCAACAACTGGAACGAGAGGTAAAAGACTTTTCTGCCACGTACCCCGAAGCTACTCCTATCATTGTCTTTCGTCGCCATGATAAGTGGATTGCTTCTCAATACAAGCGATTCATCAAAAACGGTTATCGTTTTTCTTTTCCCGACTTCTTCGACCTACATGCGGATAACGGGAAATTTAAAATTAAGGATCTTTCTTACTATAAAATGATACAATTACTTGACAAATATTTTTCTCCTACCCCTATTGTGCTGTTATTCCAAGATCTTAAAAATAACCCGGTAGCTTTTATAGAAAAAATAGTTGAACTCCTGGAAGTGAGTTATAACAAAAAGGATATTAATACTGCCAAAAAACATGTTTCATATAATCAACAGCAGCTACGAGCCGTTTATGCCATGGGAAATATTATTAATCTACAAAAAAGACCGTTATCCCGCCTTAAAGTGATTCACTTTTTAGGAGCATTGGGGTTAGACATCGTCCGTTACTTAACGCTCTACAGTGCCCTGCTTTTGCCCCGCCAATGGTTCAGCGATACTCCCTTTATTCCTGAACATCATTTAACAGAAGTTCGCGAATACTTTGCTTCAGATTGGGAAAAATGTTTGAAGTTTGCCGAACAACACCATTACCGCCCCTCCCCTTCCGCTGCCCCCCATTAAATGTTTGATGTAAACCATGAGGCTCAAGTTTATGATAATTTCAACAGTCAACTTTTTGCCGGACTCGTCCATTTATTATTTTTTACCCGGAATCGCCACGGGAGTTGAGCATCTTCCCCTGCATAGTTGATTCCTACACGGGCACTGGCTATGATTTGGTCAGGATTGTAGGATTGCCCCCGATCTTCAATCCATATCGTATTTTCCATCAAAGAAATACCATCTAAGGTTGTCGTAATACCCAGGGCTTGTGCTAAGGACCCCGGCCCTCCCGTCAAATCAGGACGCACCTCTTCTTTTTCCCGTCGGGCTTGCATCACTTCCAGTCCCGTCACCGGTTCTAGGGCCCGTATTAATACCGCATGAGGAATTTCCTTATCGGCTGTAATCACATTAAAAAGATGATGAATGCCATAACACAAATAGACATAAACCACTCCCCCCCTTTGAAACATTGTCTCCGTCCGTTTTGTGCGCGTATTTCCGTAAGCATGAGAAGCCTTATCGTTGAGCCCGTCATATGCTTCTGTTTCAACGATCATCCCGCCCGTCCTTTTTCCTCCAATATCCGACATCAAGTACTTGCCCAATAATTGACGACTGACCTTTACTACATCTTCCTGTAGATAAAAATCAGCAGATAACTTTTTCCCTTTCGCAGCAGCGGGATGATACTCCATAGTTAATTCTTTTTAAGCGCTCTAAAAAACCTCCAATTATCGAACCGTAACATCAAGGAAAATTGATTATCTTTCCCTTTACCAATTCCTTTAAATATGCAATTTTTTTTTGAAATAGGAAAAGGCATTACTTCTTACTATACAGCCCACCAATTAATCAAAAAGAAAGGATGGTGGTTATTTGTCCTCTTGCCCGGTATACTCCATATTACGATCCTTTTCCTGGTTTTTTTATTCGCCTGGACCTTTAGCGCTAATCTATTAAATCTATTATTACAGGGACTTGGAGTGGGACTCTTTTGGGAAGGGGCAAGCTCTTTTTTACAAATCCTGCACACTGTACTACTATGGACACTTCGTTTACTATTAGTTACCGTTTATTTGTTAATGTATAAACAAGTCGTACTGATCGTTTGTGCTCCATTATTAGCGT
>CAZIGO010000058.1:6665-7396 GCA_964538595.1 uncultured Chitinophagales bacterium
AATTACTGAATCAACCTTAACGAATACTAATTCCAGCTTCCATCCCAAACAATTTATAAAAGATGTATTCCGGGGAATATTGATCGCCTTACGCAACCTGACATTAGAACTCGGATGGATGATATTAATTTATGCAGCTATGTTACTACCGGTCATAGGTCTGTTGGGTCCCTTCCTCTTGTTTATTATTCAAAGTTATTTCTATGGTTTTTCTATGATCGATTATTACCTTGAGCGTCAGCAATTATCGGTTAAAGAAAGTGTGCACTATATGAAAAAACACCGTGGCATAGCCATCGGCAATGGATTGGTTTTCTTCGGATTAATGGCTATTCCTGTTATCGGGTGGCTAATTGCCCCGGTTTATTCTGTTATCGCTGCTACGCTTGCTGTTCACCAAGTAAATTCGACCTCCTATGAATAAACCGCCTGCTTCTACCGGCACCCTTTACCTTATTCCTTCTTCCCTGGGTAAAGCAGAAACCTCCTTTGTCCCCCCTTATGTTCTGGAGCTACTACACCAACTCCCCTATTTTTTAGTTGAACGCCCCCGGACAGCACGCCGATTTTTGCGAGCTATTGATCCCAACTTTGATTTAGCGAGCATAGAAATGCATACCCTCAATAAACGCACTTCCTCTCAAGAAAAATCTCAATACTTACAACCATTGAAGCAGGGTAAAGATATGGGGATATTGTCTGAAGCCGGCAGCCCGGCTATTGCTGACCCC
>CAZIGO010000058.1:7406-8810 GCA_964538595.1 uncultured Chitinophagales bacterium
CGGGCAAGAGGTGGTCTACAAAGCTCACCAACAAAATATAACCGTTACCCCCCTCATTGGTCCTTCCTCCTTATTTTTAGCACTAATGGCCTCCGGGCTCAATGGGCAAAATTTTACATTTTGGGGGTATTTATCGCGCCAAGCCAAGCAACGCAATCAGCAACTCAAACAATTGCAAAACCAATCCCGCAAATATCAGCAAACCCAAATGTTTATGGAAGCTCCCCACCGGAACCAAAAAATAATAGAAGCCGCAATCCAACACTTAGCCCCCTCAACTTTATTCTGTATAGCAGCTAATTTGACATTACCCAATGAGTACATTAAAACGGCACCTATCCAAGAATGGAAAGGCAAGCAGCCCAATTTACATAAAGAACCTGCTCTTTTCTTATTACAAACCAACAATTGACCCCCTTCACTCTCGAGTTACAGATCAATGCTGGATTGTCAACTTTATTAACCACAATTGCTCCTCATTCTGGAACTTTAAAAAGTACATCCCTGCGGGATAAGATTCCATCGGAAGCGTTAATTTTTCTGAAGTTCCCGGGGAAAACACCCAACTTTCCACTACTTTACCTTGGTTATTCATTAATTGTAACCGGCTTTTTGACAGGTGTTGTATTGGTAACTGTACATTTAGTTGTCGATCCACCGGATTAGGATAAACCAGGAGTTCTTTGCCTGGTATAGTTGCTATACCCGTATTACCCACCGGTATATACTTTATTGAACGGTCCGTACAACCATTTTGGTGTGTGGCTTTCAATACCACGTGGTACGTATCCGCATGACTATAAATATGAGTAGGACTCAAGAAATTAGAGCTATTATTATCCCCGAATTGCCACTGGTAACTATCAGCATTTGTAGATTGATTATCAAAGTCAACCGTCAGATCATTTACATTATAAGTGAAAGCGGCCTGCGGGGAAGGCTGTACGAACACTATCGACGTATCTGAAGACTGACATCCCTCAGCTTCTGTCACTTGCAAGTGATAAGTATCTGTTTGAGCCGGTTGAATAGTTAACATACTATCGGTCGCCCCGGTACTCCATTCATAATCAACCGATATATTAGTTTGACTTTTCAACAGTAGACTGTCACCCCGACAAATACGAGAACTGTCAGGAGTAACCTTAACAAGCGGCTGCGGATTAACCGTTACATAATCAACCCGTTGCGCCGTATCAGCACCACATTTGTTAGTAACAATAAGTTGTACATCAAAAGTACCCACCGAATCATAACGTATTGCCCCTTGCTCTTTATTCAGGTCAGCCGGTGTTCCGCCGGGGAATGACCAAAAGTAGTTCAAAGCATGTTGTGTAGTGCTATCATCAAAAGACACCTCATTACACCCACAAACCCCCCCCCACCACCAACCCAACTCCCCCC
>CAZIGO010000058.1:8820-12478 GCA_964538595.1 uncultured Chitinophagales bacterium
ACCTCGGTCGATGAGGAAGCCAACTGGGCCTGGGGAGGCAACGAATCTACCATTACAAATACTTGACTGGTATCCCAACACTGTACTTGTTTTGACCGAATTTCGTAGGTACGAGTTTGTTTTGGAAAAGCTGTAACGGACGGTCCTCTTGTAGTATCAAGTTGTACATCAGGCGACCAATAATACGTCTGTCCACCTTGAAGACTCAAGGCTAAAGAGTCTCCCTTACAAACAACTGCAGTATCGTCGGGGAATACTTGCACATCAAATGAAGTGTCTACGAGGGCTGTTGCCTTTCGACGAGAGCTGTGACAATTCGTGCGTTTGATATGCCAATCGTAGTAGTAATAGTAATAATCTCCCCCTGCATTAGACCCTCGAATAGATACAATACCCGGCTGTGTATAAGGATAATCTACCCCACCGGAATTTCTAAACAAATCAGACTGTCCACTGGTCACCAATCGGTAGTCCCGGCCCGGAGTTACCTTAAAGTTTAAGGGAACACGGTTGGCACCATCCGATAAATTAAGGGTAGTATCCTCTATTAGACTACCCTGGTTATCCCGTAATTCAATCGTCCGATCCCCACTTCCATCAGCATACACTTTTACCGACTGCAACTTGAAAGGAGTAAAGCAATCAAACATAATATAAAAATTCGTATTGGAGTGAATACCTCCCGATCCTATAGTACTGTCGGGGGGCCCCACTTCGTATACTGATCGCTGTATTTCATTACCAGCATAATAGTAACGGGTACGAGATAGAGAGGGGGTTAAAAACTGTCCGCCGGTATCCACTTTATTATTCCCGCTCACCGCTTCATACCAATTTAACCTTCCTTTGTTCGCCTTTGCCTGTAACAACAACGAGTCCGGACCGCAACTTGTATCGCCGGTAACCGTAGGTGTTTGAGGAGTTGCCACTTTTATATATTGACTTTTTTCCAAGGTATCACAACCTTTCGTATTACAGGCGATGAGTTGTACCATATATTGTCCGGAAGAACTGTAAATGTGCGTCGGGTTTTGTTGAACAGTACTATCGCCATCACCAAAAAACCATCGCCATTGTACCGGACCTCGCGTTGTCCGATCCAAAAATGTCACTTTGCCAGAGCAAGTAAAGGTATCCGGTGTGGTAAATTGGGCCTTTGGTCGTTGGTCAGGTGTTTGACATTGAAAGTTAGCTGTAAAACCTGCTTGTCTCGTATTGCTATTGGTTTTTTGCCGCAATATTATTTCTCCATCAGCTACTTTTACCGTCCCCCCTTCAGGTAAACCACTTCCCCCATATTGACCAAGGGGCGTTGCATTTTTTGCCCATCCCTTATAGAGATACAAATAATCATAATATTGTTCAAAGCTAAAAGTATTGAAATTCACGATAATAGTATCCGCTCCTTCGGGTTGGATAGAAACCGCCCCATCCGAACTATTAGAATAATCATTTCCCGGGCCTCCATCATCATAAATATACCCAGAGCATCGATATATGGTATCCAATCCTGTAGTAGGTAAAAACACTGAATCACAACGGGGGGCCGAGGTATCCACTTTTATATAATTCGGCCGGGACAAGGTATCAGTGGTATTCCCAAAACAGCTATGGGCCACCAAAGTAACAGTATACCGGCCGGTATCTCCATAAGTATGTCCGGGATGAGTAAGGGTAGAGGTACTACTATCGCCAAATTGCCATTCAAAATTTCCTGCTCCTGAACTCAAATTTTCAAATTCGACAAAAGCCGGCACATGACATTGGGAAGGGGGCTTCGCTATAAAATCACTGGTGGCCGAAGAGTCATAACTATCGCCTACACCAATAGCGTACCAAGCATTGGTTGTTTGGAGAACAGCTTCTGAACATCCTCCCCCGTACAAATCTTTGGCAGACTGTATGGCATAAAAGCGAGCATCAGCATAGTCAGAGGTAGAAGTCAAGTAAACATTCAAGTTACGATAGGCGATATGAGCAGCACTGTCAATACCGATTCCCGCCACACTATAGTTATCGCCGTTATCATTGGTACCGGTATCACCGACAGCTATCAAATAGAACCAATAATTAGAGGGACCGCTCCAATTGTGTGGGTCTGAGCTACTACCCCAGTACTGTCCCTGATAGGTGTCGGGGTTATTAAACAATTTAGGATCTGCCATACTACGTATCCCTCCCCCTCCCACGGTCATATCTTCCCCTACCCGCCAGTTTACTCCCTTACCATAATGTTCGGTCAAATTACCAAAAATATCACTAAATGATTCATTAAGACCTCCCGCCTCATTAGAATAGTTCAGGTTGGCTGTCTCTTCCGTTAAACCGTGCGCAAACTCATGCGCCACTACATCAATCGATACCAAGGGGTATAGGTAAGAACTATCCCCATCTCCGAATGAAGCTCTCACTCCATCCCAAAATGCGTTACTATAATTTTCCCCATAATGCACATAACTGAGCAATGAGGCCCCATTACCGTCATAGCTGTCTCGTCCGAATTCTTTTTTCAAGTATTCATAGAACATTTCACTACCCCAATGCGCATCGGTAGCTACTTCATCCTGGTTACCATTCCAGTTATTCCAATAATTATCTCCATCAGTGAAGTCCACCGCATTGGAGTAAGTTGTGCTTTCATTCAAATCATAAGTGGCAATAGGACGGCTATCTTCACGCAAGCGAAAGGAGTCCGTTTTAAAGCTATCCGTGGTAATGGTTTGAGTACCACTATACCGGGTTTCTGCGGTAGCGGTCACATCATCTGAATACAAAAGCTGTTCCGTATATAATATTTTGCCAGTTTGCGCATCGACAAATACGTATTGGCGAGACAACGGTTCATGGGCATAAATATCGAACTTATAAGCTAATCGATAATTGCCTGACCGGTATTCTCCTTCTTTTGGGGCGACCACTAATTTTCCTTCCGGTTCATAGGAGGCCTCCGGGTTATTAGTAATAGCTTTCAAATGCTCATTAGCTCCTTGTACTTCCCACTTATATGTAGTAGCTCCCACATGCTTTAAGGCAGCTTGTAGTGCCTTTTGTTTACTTATTTCAGGGGATTTATTAATATTAATATTATTTTTTACCTCTCCATTAACGGACTGTATCTGCCCCTTTGATACATGAGCTATATATTGTGCCCCTTCTACAGGAAATCCTTTATAGGTTTGGCGATACCGATAATGAATCTGCCCTAATTGTCCCTTATAATGCTTCTCCAGCTCAAACCCCACGGCCGAAGAAAGGTCATTAATTTTTTTCGACCACTCCTCAAAACGGGCAAAAGGAATACGTGCTGACGGGCGAAGTTTCACATATTTAATAGTATTTGTATTTTCTTGCACCCGTACTACCTCACTTTTCTCTACTGTTTCTTGGGCTCGCTGTCCTCGATAAACCTGGGCATATAAAGTAGAAGTAACTGTAACCAGGGCTATTAAAAAGATATATTTTATATCATAAATTACTCGCATAATATCGCTATTATAAAAATTAGGAGTCAAGCAAATATATCAAACAATTCATTTTAATCAAAATAATAATATAAACAATCCCTCCTTTTATTACTAAATTAGTGGATTTTTGTATCTTGACGCTGACCCAGAGATTTCAAGCCATGAGAACAAGCCCTATTACAGAAACCTATATC
>CAZIGO010000059.1:0-7543 GCA_964538595.1 uncultured Chitinophagales bacterium
ACGTCCGTCACCTCATCGTCATCCAGCGGGTTGACACCCTTGGGCGGCACGGTGCGCACCAGGTTGCCCGCCTGGTCGTAATAATAGAGGGTAAAGTAAGCGGTAAAGTTGAAATAGATCATGTTAAACTTCTCATTCGCTTCGGCACCGAGGCAAGCGGAGCGGTATTGTTCGATAAAATCTTGTTTCACGGAGTCTTTGTATTGCTGGTACAACACATCGGCTGCATGTTCGGCTTGTTTAATGAGCCGGTCGCGGCAGCGGTTGGTGTCGGTATCGAAGGTAAAGTTAAGTATCCGGGGCTCATTACACAACTTTTCCGAAGCATCGCAATCACAATCAGCAATTGGGTAACAGGAAGAGGTGCCTTCGAGCGTACGCTGGACAGTGCTGCATTTTTCCGTAGTAATGTCGGCCTTGACGGTAAAGTCGTAATTGGTAGCACAATGGGCGTCATCCACCACCTGTAATTCATAGAGATCGGTGATATTGCTGAACTTCAGGTCGCACTCCGGGTCTTCGGGCAGTTTGAGTTGAAGTTCGCACAATTCCGTACCACTGGTAGGATCCCCGATATACATCGTCAGGATGCTGTCGTTACAGATGGCGGTATCGATGGGGTCGTCACAGGTCCAGTACTCGTGGTAGGGGTCGGTATAGGGAGGCAGCGAACTCGAACCATAGATCGTGGGGTAGTCCGCCTCTAAATCAATCGGGTCGGTGGTGGTCAAATTATTATCCCCGGCCAGGGCATCGAGCAAGGCCTGCAGGTCAGACGACTCTTCTGTATAAGTACAGGAAGCGCTGCTTTCGGCCAGCGTATCGCAGCGGTACTTAAAGTCATAGTACTGTTGCGGCCCCAGGTTAAAATTGAGCGTATTATTGAGGTAATTGGTCAGCATCACCACATAATGGCTGTCGGCATAGGGGTGTTCGGTCTCAAAGTCATCTTTATTATTATAAAATTCATTACAAGTGATACAGCGGGGGCACGTAATTTCAGCAGGCACCTTGTGGTTCATATCATCAAGTATTATAGCTGCGGAATCGGGCCAGATCGCCCCTTCTTCCCAGCTGGAGTCGGAGACCGAAAAAGCCGAATCACAGTCACACGCAAAGGAGCGGGTATGGAACATGCGTACGCCATACTTATCCATAAAGTATTCATCTAAGCTGCTGACCCCCTCGGGCAATGTATCCTTTTCTTCGTATTCTTTGCGGGCTGTTAAGATACGTTTGCAGGCACAGGTATCGAGGTAGGGTTCGTTTTTTTCATAATCATGCCCGTAAGGGCGGGGATGGGAGATAAGCAGGTGGTTGCAGCTGTCATTTTCATAACCCGGGCCGAGGTGAAACTCTAATACTTCCTGGAAAGTAGAGTTGCCATTAGATGTCGTTTCCCCTTCAGGCAAGGTAGAGGCTCCGTGGAGGTTTGCTGAATCGCAACCCAGCTTGCACAGTTCAATAAGTTCATTTTTAAGATCCTCTTCAACCCCGGGATCTATAATATTACACCCGCTAAGATTATCCATCCAAACATCGGCATTTTTGCGGCACTGGCGGTGACAATAGGTATCGATCTCTGCACGGGCCAGCGAATCGCCTTTTTCTTTAAAAGCGGATACATCATTAATATCCTCATTAAACAAGTCAAAGGCAGAGCGAAAGCGCTTGTCCTTTCCCATATAAGCGGAGGGATCGGAACAGGGTTGGTTCGTATCCGCATCGGCATCATACTTATTCGTGTTGTAATTACAGACAGGAGACTTATGGACCGGGTAACAATCGAAACTGTCGCGGGCTACGGTAAAGGAAGAATCCCCAATACAGCCGTTATAACATTTATTTTTGATCGCATAGTCGGTACGCAGGGAGTCAAAAAACTCCTGCCGTTCAGTCATGTAGAAACTTCTAAAATGCTCCCACACGCGGTTACGCCGGCAAGTATCTTCTCCAAAGGGATGGTTATTCAAACAATCCTGTAATTCCGGCGTGGTATCGGCTTTGGGGCAATGCACGGTAATGGTGGCTATTTCCCACACCGTATACCAGTTGCCGTCCATTTTTTTGTAATACGTCATGCTGTCCTCCATTTCCCCTTTATTGGGAGCGCCATACCCCCCTGTATCAAAGAAAGGATCTATATTCCCGGGATTCGAAGGCACATTGGAAGGCACGCCCTGGCTGCCGCTCATATCCAAAGGGTTAAGGTATCCGGAATCCAACGCAGACGAATAGCTTCGTGTTCTTTTCATATATTCATAATACATATTGGCGTCCTCATTTTCACGACACCACTCGTAATAACAATATTCGGGATGATACTCGACCAGCGACTTTGCCCACGATTGCTTGGAATGCATCATGTATTCCATAAATGAGACCGAATCGTGCTCGGGGGGTACCAGCATGCCGTTATCCAGCAGAATCGAGTCTTTATTCCCATACTTATCCCGGTACGGATCCGTGGGATTGCGCCAATGGACATTTGAAGCTGTCAAATCATTAGAAGTATTATACACCGAAAGGGGGTGGGCCGAAGGACTGACCGAATCATCCCAAATTTTGCCGTACTGCCCGCCAATACGCACATCATTCAGCATCGCATGATACAAAGCATCGCACCGATTAATAGCTACCCGGTCACAGCTTTCTACACAAACCGCATAAGCGGAGTCAAATTCCGTCTCCGTGTCAAAACTATTGGCCTGTACTTGTTGGCCGCATTTCACTTCACAATAGGTAGCGTTACAGCCCGAAAAATTCAAGCTGTCTTTTATCGACTGTAGAAAATCATCGTAAGATTTCAGGCAAGTGTTCTGTTCCATGTACATATCGGCATAATAATTCACCGCACTGTCTACAATGCTCAACTCTTTGACCAACCGATAACTCCCCACTTCCAAGTCTACATTGAAAGAGTCATCCGAAATGATGTACCGCTCGGTGGTATCCTGGCAAATCGTATCCAGCGGTATTTGCCCCACTATTTTTTCATAGGGGCCATTGGGAATCAGTTCATTGCCATTTATGTCTTTTAAACTGATCGTTAGCTTATATACGCAGTCATAACAAATATCGTCGGGCAAGCAGGACTCGCTTATGTATTTCGGGGTAATACCATAGTTAAACCAGTAGGTCGAGTCATAATCCACTACAAACGGCATATTTACAGTGATCGTGCCGTCATCTTTATCCACGTTGTTCATCGGGGTCAGGTCGACGGTATCTTTCAGCGGTTCTTCATTAGTAACCAGTGAATTCAAAGGGCCCGGGGATTTACCGGCCAGTGAAGTGGCAATCACCCTCCCCTCCTGATCCAGGTAATACTTCGTTAGCTGGCCATTAGGGTCTTTAACCAAATGAGCATAATACTTCTGTCGCCATCCCACATCCGTACCGAACAATTTATTTAAGGTATGACTGAAGACCAAGCCGTAGTTGATCTGTGTCTGGTGACCATCTTCCATCTGGTGCTGGGGCCCCACATTGCCCTGGGCCCGAATGCGCCCCGACAGATCAGGCATATATTCGATTTGACGGAAGGGGAAACTATCGGCTGTCGGTACATAAGCCTGCTTCCCCTGTTGGTAAGGATTTTGTGGCGAATAATAGTTGGAAGCGCCACTGTTCATACTCATACCATCAGCCCGCTGGTTATCTTTGTCAAAATCCTGCCAGGTATAAGGTTGACCGTTCGAATTTAGATTAAAATTGTCATAGAACTGAAACACGGAGTCGGTCGTCGGGGCCGGTAATACCTCTACTGCCGGCCGCCCCTGCTGGTCGTAAATGGTTTGTTGTACGATACTGCGGTTAGCCGTATTATTTTTACCCACTCGCTGCCGGGAGCGCATCGTACCGTCCATATAGTTCATACTCTCTCTACGCTTACCGTTCCCCATAAAGCTTACATTACGCTGCCAGTTCAGGTTATCTCCTTCGTGAGCACCGGTGGCATACTTGTCATCCATATTGCTTACCGTACCGGTCGCCGGGTTCGACCATTTGCCCAAACGGTTCTGGCCGTACTGATTTCCATGCTTACTAACGGGGCGGACCCGGTACAGTACGTAGCCCTGTTCATAGGCCAGGGGGATCTCATAATGATCTTTGGTGACCCGCACCCGGGAGCTGTGGCGCTCAAAATCGTATTCCAAATTACTGGCTGACCGGTTGTAGTCATTAACAAATGTCCATTCCACATCATAGGCTTCCGCCCCCTTGTGATAGTTCCAAAACAACTGAAGGGTGTTATTATTATCCGTTAAGTTATGATCGACATTGACGGGCGTATTCGGTTTAAAACTGTAATATCGATCCACCTGTATTTTGGACTCCAGCATCACGTTGTCCGGCACTTTACTCACGTTGGTCAGTGTTATACCGCTAATCGTAGCTTTTACTTTGTGGGCGGTATCGAACCGAAATACCTGCCGGTCTTGATAATTGGTACCAGCATTTTTGTTATATGTGACTTTCAGTGTTTTGCTCGTGGTATATTGATTCATATACTGATCCCAGTATTCAATTTCCAGGGTAACTTCTACCTCGGGAGGCCCTGAAACCCCGGTCACATATTCATCAGAGCCGTGATCGATTTTTAAGATAATTTGATTGTGAACTTGGTGATTGGTAAATTCATTGGGCCACTGACCGGGATTATTTTTCATATAGACAAACTGGTCATCTTGTACCACCAGCGTTCTACCGGGGACAATATGGGGGCTTAACTTGCGGTTGCTGAAGGTTTCTACTCCGGCTACTCCCCAAGAAAGCCATAGCACTCCTAAGAAGGTGATAGTTAAATTTAAAAAAAACTTATGAAGACAATTGTACATGTAATACTTTTAATAATATTGGAGTAAGTTGATGAATTGATAATCTTCGATTTCTTCATTTAGTGTATAATTACCTTGTTCTTTATGGACGAACCTGTAAATAGAGAAGGTCTCCTCCTGGAGCTCGATATTTTCCCGGTACTTGGTATAATCAATCTCTACCCGCGGGCGCTGGGCTTTTTGTAATTTTTTGTGCTGGAAAGGATGCCTAAAAAACAACTCCAGTCTATTAATACGATAACGTTGCTCATTAAAGTAAATGTCCATTTTTTTAAGCCGTTGATCAGGCCTGTACTTCATACTCACCTTGCCTGTTTGACGGCCTATTTGTGTATACGACGAACTTTTAATAAATTGTTTAATCGAATCCACTTGAAACCATTGCAAAATGCGCTGATAGCTTTTATCCTTTTTAGCTAACTTCACTCTATTCAAAGTGTGATCGATAGCCACTAAATATTTTTCTCCATACACTACCTCACTATTCAAATAATTACTATACCCTTTTTCGCCCTTTTTCTTAATAATTCCTTTCTTTATTTCTTTAGCTTCAACAGCTTGGTAATTGGGATAGAATTTAATCGTTTGCTCAATAAAGCAAGTATTTAAATCTTTGTAGTGTTGCATCAACTTTTCCATCATATCCATGGCTTCTTGCCCGCGGGATACTATGCCGGTTAGTAGAAAGAAAATAAGCAATGCCGTTATGTAAGTGAATCGTCTCATGTTTTATTGTATTATTTAGTTATGGCCGAACGACTTTCATTTACCGTCACTATTCCTTCGATAGTTTCTTTTTTACTGATTACCTGTTGACCTCTTTGGTCGTACTCGATAAAGCGGGCATAGTTATCATTATTCAATGTAGCTACCAGGTTGAGGGTCAAGGGATCATAAACAAAGGTGGTCATATCCGCCTTAAAAGGATGGATACGGAAATCATCGAAGAATACACTGTGCTCACCGCCTGTAGCATGATTATTCTTCAAATGAACATCTATACAAACGGCATCAGAAGTTACACTAAACTTACCTTCGATTTTTTGCCAATTTTCTACCTTACTGCCCGCCGGTAAAAAATTATAGGTATTCAGCACATTGCCTGTGCCATCCTTCAACTTTATGATCAATTTGGGATCTGTGTAATTCGGGGGTGGATCATGGAAATATTGTTTGGTCCATACGCTTACCCAGTAATCGCCCGGTGTGGGGGAGAAATAATCGATACAATCACCACATTTGACTCTATATGCCGATGATTCGGAACTTTGTGTACAATTCCCGATGGTACGAGAGGCAATGAAGTAAGACTCAGCCGGCACTCTTAAGCTGCGACGGCCGGTATGCTGGATGGAGTCAACTAACGCCCCTGAAGGTAAGTTTCGATGGAAATCGAAATGATCGGGTAAATTACAATTTACTTGCTGACGTTGGTAGTTATAGTCTTCAAAACCATCAAAGGCAATTTGCCGCTGCTCTGCATTTGAAGCTTCTGCTGTTTTCAACTGATGGAACTGACTGTTAAACCCATACAGCGAGGCTGTAGCCCGATTTAGGACATCCTTCGTCTCTTTCGGTGATGTATTTTTATCAAAGATGGTAAAAGCTTTTCTGCGCTGCCATTGGCCGAGGGGCGAAGTTTTTTCCCATTTTTCATCAGCTGTATTATATTCCCAAAAGCGATTAAACTGGCTGAAAATACCATCCTTTCGTCCATCGACATCGGTAGAAGTTACTTCGGGATGCCGGTCTACATAATAACTATAAGTGGAATCGGGGCGCCAAATTCCTCTTAATCCTTCTATATAGGGATTAACCACTTCACCGGGTTGTAATCCGCAAGGTGTCTTTCCTCCCCCCGTAGTAATAAAATCACAAGTCCACACTGTATCCTGCATACCTTGCTCCTGTCTTATTTCCCAATAACAATATTTTGATTCTACTTCGCAGGAAATGGTATCTCCACACCGCACCCTGCCGTTATCAGTGTATTCCGTAGCCCCTGCATTTAACACTTCGTTAAAACTTAAACTGCTACCACTTATAGGATTATCTAATGAAGTCACCTCTCCAATAGAAGCTGAATGCTGATTGCTTTTACCAGAACGTACAATCTCTATAGGTCCATTATCACTGTCGGCCAGCGTGCCATCACGCTTTATCAGAGTTACCGTACCATTCGATTTATCTTTTTCAAGCACCCAGCGAATATTATCACTGCCATCCTTGATCTTATCTCCCTTGGTAAAATAATCTACTTCACTACTACTCAACGAAGTTATCTTTCCATTGCTGTTGATGCCCTTATCCAACGTAACATTTATATTTTTTGATTTAAGTCCCATTCCTTCATAACGCCAATGGGCCGGATAACTGAAATTATACTGCGGATCTTTATATTCATTTTCTATACTTGTTAATAAGACATTTCCCGTTTGAGCATCATAGGCCAAATTATTACGGACCGTTTTATTTCCTTGCTTATTTATCTTCACTTTATCTATCAATCCTTTTTGGTTTATCACCTTAGTAATCACTGATGACTTGAACTTTTGTTCCTTCGTCCTATCTTGATAATTAAAAATCACTGAGACTATGATTGACGGAGGAATAGTAGGTATCACTACTACATCCCCTCCCAGTGTTAACATTGTACTATTTAGTTTACTCATGCTTTGACGGGTATCATGTACTATATCCAT
>CAZIGO010000059.1:7553-10506 GCA_964538595.1 uncultured Chitinophagales bacterium
TTACTTTTTCAACTACCTCTCCTTGTTTATTTAATGTCTTCACTTTATTATCTAACTCACCTTTACCCTTTGTTCGATAATCTACCTCAACCATGGAAGAGGATTCATCCGCATTTTCTGTCACGGTTTTCATTGACTTCAATTTCCCATGCATATCATTCGTTTTTACAGCAAACCCCTGGCTTACCCCTGTATACTGCAAGCGTTTTCCTCCTTTCAATAATGACTCTAAAATGCCCGGTTCTACGGTCACTTCTTCACCCGGCGATGCTGGGGTTCGATCGGTTTGTACCGAAAATTGCTTAGCGGTATAAAATTCGTATTCTTTATAACCTCTTGAATCACGAGTCAAATCGGGATGTTTAAGCTTTTCTTCTTTCACTCTCCGATAACCGATGATGGGACGGGGATAGAAGCTTTCCCCAAAAGGTTTCATCTCATAATGATGATAATCAGGTGACAGGACAACCTCTTCTTCAAAAAATTCCGGTTGTCTCACGGGATTTACATCATTTCCATTTATTGGCTCATAAGCGGCCACCCCACTACTTTTATTACTTTCTTTTAGTGTATAATCATATTTACGACCATATTTCTGGTCACTACTTCCCCCCATACTACTCCATTGATCTGAAACAGTAATTTTCTTTACCCGGCTACCGCCCCCCAATTTTTGACCTTCGGGGTTGAAAAGGCGTACCCAAGACTTATTTAAATCCATATTGCGGGCATATCCCTCCGCTAACAACCCCTTATTGATGCCCCCGAGAAGTATCGTTTTCTGACTTATATTCATTGCATTCACAAAATAATTGGTGAGGCAGGGCAAGAAACTTAGTCCAAAGGAACATTTAGAATTATAGTCAGGATAAATCAGCCTTCGTACATTGGAACGAAGATGTTCCCAAGCCGCCCTGCTGAAGGGATGCACTTTGGTATTATTCATTTCGTCAAGAGGGGCCTTATCAAGAATATATGGGACTATCCCACTTTCTTTAATATCATCCTTATTAAACGCTAGGGGAGTTTCTAATTTAATCCACGCCTTATCGCCACCACTCACTATTCCGTATCCTGTTATCCGGGCAAATCCTTCTATGTAATCTTTATTACCCTTCCCATCTAAATCAATAAAGCTTTTGAAATATACATATTCGTTTGTATTCCCATTGCTGGTTTTAAAGTCTAAATTTTTTAAATACTTATTATAAAATTGTTTGGAGGTGCCGACACTTTCCGGTAAATCCAAAAAGAGATAAGGATGTGGTTCCGGTAAATTACCTATTTTACTTTCCCCATAAAGTGATTGATTAGTCTTTGCGTCACTCAAATACTTGGTTTTCCCCGCTCCTATCACACTTACCATTTCCATGGCCGGCCTGTCCTGTACATACGCATAATCATCCGACTCATAGGAAATCTCCATCTTGCTACCCGAAGGAGTTGTAATTCCTGTTAAATGCCAGGCAGCACTAAATTTATCCGCTTTACTTTTATCTTGTTCCCCATAGGGATACTCCTGATTAGTTGTATTACAGTTGTTAGGGTTATAAGTATTCCACCGATCTATAGCGGCAGAGTTATAATCAAAGTTATTTTCTTGAGTGCCATCGTGATCATTATCGGCATAACTGAATTGATAGGGGCTTAATTTGCCTTTTTCTGAATCTCGATAAGTGAAAGATACCTCTTGAAGCGTCAACTTTCCTCCCGTACTTGCCGAGCTATTGGGTGTATTCTGACATAATTCGTAATTATAGTCGAAATGAACCGTTTTAATGGGTGTTGCATCAGCATGGCCATTCTTATGAATATCTTCCTTAGCATATAACTCAATCTTTGTCAATTTTTTAAGGGGTTGACTGCTATTCGCCCCTCCATTTTCATCTTGTACAGCTAATCCATCTTCCCGATCGGCTAACGTAAATTCTGCGATGTAGTTTTTGCTTTCTATAGAATTTACATACCAAATATCCTTTTCGCCGTATATGTAATGCCCCTTATTATCATCGTCATAAGCATAAAAAGCCGGATCAAATTTAGCTTCATGCTCCTTAAAGGGATATCGAAATTTGTAGGGGGTCTCTTGATCTTGGCCATATACCTGGGTGTAATTTATTTTGGTATAATTCCCCAAATCATCCTCTGTGGGGCCATCACCGGTAACATCTACATAATCCGCAGACAGTACAGTCGTTAACAAGTAGGAATGGGCATAGGGCGGTGTGGTAACTGCATTGAAATAGTGGCTCACCCCTTTAGCATTAGAAATAGTATTATCATTGCCCGCGCTATAATCTACCGTAAGTCTTGAACAATGCTGCGTATTGTTACCCACATTAAAAGAGACTTTTTTCTCTTTTGTTACATAGGCCGGGATGCCATAAACATATCGCTTCCCATCGGACTTAGTAACAGTTATTTCTGATTGATGGTGCTTTTTTCGGAAGTCGTTCACACGACTATAGGTAGCATTACTGATTGTGCCATTGCTCGTATAGTCAGCATTTAAATCATAACTGGTAATATTGGTGCTGAATCCGTAGTTTTCAGTCTCTTTAGCTGCCAGTGGCTGATATAACTGGGCTCGTTTTTTTCTTCTTTCCTGGTAATTATCCGATGGTACAGGTTTAGTAGTATAATACGGTGAATTATTGGGATCCCACCACTTATAATCTTCGCTAGCGACAATCTCTTTATTACTCTTCTTTATATCAATCTCAATAGGATGTTCATTTGAATATTGCTTATAAAAGCTTTTGTCATACACTGTTTTTTCCCCGGCCCGTTGATAGTAATATTTTTCCGTATCTCCATATTGGGCAAAACTATATTCGAAATGATCTTTTACCTTATTCGTTGGCCCACTCCACTTACCGGATGTTCCAGAAGTAATTATACTACCTAAAGTAATTTCCCCATGTAGGGCTA
Organism: uncultured Chitinophagales bacterium; assembly: GCA_964538595.1. Taxonomy (GTDB): domain Bacteria; phylum Bacteroidota; class Bacteroidia; order Chitinophagales; family CAZIGO01; genus CAZIGO01. Next base: position 10,485 of record CAZIGO010000059.1, read on the forward strand.
AACCGATGCCCAATTCTCCCCG
>CAZIGO010000059.1:10516-10740 GCA_964538595.1 uncultured Chitinophagales bacterium
GTCTTTGTGGATCAAAAACGCTTCCAATATCATTGCGATGGGGCCGATACATAGCCCTTATGCCCTGGCCTGACACACTATACATATCATATGTTAAATTAGTGATTGGCAGGGCAGGATTAGATGAGCGGTAAACACCATCCTTTTCTCGATTAAAATCCAGCAAAGCATCTATTGTTCTCTGCCCCGACTCCAAAAAGAGGTAACCATAAGCGGTGTTCGCG
>CAZIGO010000059.1:10750-11020 GCA_964538595.1 uncultured Chitinophagales bacterium
GCTTTTTCTTTATTTGGTTTACCAATTGTGTATTTGAATAGTAAAAAGAGGTAGAAGCATAACCAAAAACCCAAAAGGCGAAAGTCCCCACAGATTCTCTCGTATTAGTACCTAACGTATTATTATCAAAGGGGATTTCAGGGGTATGCGTTGGGGTGCCTATGGGTATTTTGGACATAGTCCCGGCACTTCCCCCCACACTAACACTTACACTTGCCCCTCCACCTCCCCCACTCCCCCCTCCCCCACACCCACAATTATCCCATATCC
>CAZIGO010000059.1:11030-12402 GCA_964538595.1 uncultured Chitinophagales bacterium
ATTGTAAGAGAAACTGCGGCTCTGTGTATGGCCTACTGACGCTGAAGCCCCACTGTAAGCTATACCATAAGATACTCCCACCCCTCCGGAAGGATTTATAGAAATTCCTTTTTGAGTATTAGCATTGATCCCTAAACCGGCACTTAAATTAAACATACCAAACCCCACTGATACTCCTCCATCCGTAAATACCTCGAACCCTGTCCCTCTATAACTATTTCTGAATGCCCCCACTCCCATTTTATAATCTAATGTGATAGGTAAATTAGTTACTTTTACGCCACTACCTACCTTCACCCCTTCAGTTTTATAATCTTTCAGGTTAATTACTTTCTTTATTTTGTCACCTTTCCCTTTAAAATCATCCGGTAACCCTCTTTTATATCGGTTTATAGCTCCCGGATTAATATTCCAACCCAATCCCACCCAACTGGCTTCTTGCTCCATTTTAACATTAGAATGATAACTTAAATTAATCGGATAGTCTCCCACTTGCATTAACGGTATATTATAAACAAAGTCACCTGTGAATTTATCAACCATTTGAGTGGTACTGGTCGGTTCAAAACTTTGCACTTCCGGTTGACTCGTACCTCCAGTGATAGCATTTCCATTAATAATAGGCAATAACAGTAATAGCCCGGAGGTTATTACCAATGGTATATATGAATATATTTTTTTAATTCTGTTAAACATTATTGATTAAGCTTCATCGAAGGTAAACGGGCTAAATCTTCTTTACTTATTCTCATTTTTATCGGTCCTACTCCTAATAAAAGACCATCAAATACAAAGACTTTATCGGTGATAGTATTTGCTTTAGAGCGTTTAAAGGCTATTGTAAAATTGAGATAAGGGCTGAGTCTGTAATTTCTTTCGAAGTGGAAAAGGGATGCCTGCAAAGTATCTTTCCCTTCAACCAGCTGAAAGTTAGATTTAAACTCATAAGCCAACTCATCAATCAGCTCTTGATAAGAATAATTCGCCTTTTTAGCCATAACATCTATCGGTGACGCATCATTTTCCTTAAGACTGATGCTAAACTTTAAATACTGCAATCCTTCTAATTTACTTTTTTTATCCTCTAAAGTTCGATTGGACAGGGCACCCTCTTTCTGATCTTTTACAATCATATAGTTTATTGGGCAGTATTGGAGATCAAACTCATAACGTCCTACCTCTTTATGTTTTATCATACCATTTTCTTTATTCTCGACATACTCTACATATTCATTGGGTGTGACTAATCCTGTTGATTTAGCACATCCCGCCATAATCATTAAAAAAATTGATATACAAACTGAATAAGTCATTCTGTTAGTTTGATTTGTCAGCATACTTATTATTGGCAAACTCTATTATTTGTTCTGTG
>CAZIGO010000060.1:0-4662 GCA_964538595.1 uncultured Chitinophagales bacterium
CAGGATATTGCCTTTAAAATTACGGTGGAGGATAAAAAAATTTCGCAGCGTGATCACAGTATGGAAGAAGTACAGGTGGAGGCCCCGACCCCGGAATATCAACGTATTTATGAGCAAATGCTACAATTTCGGGAAGGGCGGTATTTTTCCCTGATGGAATCTCATCGGGGAAAGCCAGTAGTCATATTGGGAGCAGAAGTGGCCAAAACACTTTTCCCTAATGACAGTAGTCTCCTGTTGCGCGAAGTAAAGCTGTTTGGGAGAAGGTTTAATGTGATAGGGGTATTAGAGAAGAAGGGGGAAGATTTTATTTCATTCAGTACGGATGAATCAGTGATTATTCCCTATCAAACAGCGATACAACAGGTCAACCCCCATTCCGAATCTGCCAGCCCAGAAATTATTGTTAAAGGGAAAGATTATGTACCCGTAGACGAACTTAAAATGGAGATCAGGGGAGCGATGCGCTCTATCCGCCGATTACCGCCTGCCGAAGAACCCGATTTTGCCCTCAACCAAGTGAGCTTGTTGACTAATCAAATTGCCAGCACTTTCCGTATCATCAATGTAGCAGGGTGGATCATTGGAGGATTTGCTATGCTGGTTGGCGGTTTTGGTATAGCCAATATTATGTTTGTCTCGGTAAGGGAAAGAACCAATATCATAGGCATTAAAAAGGCTATCGGAGCAAAAAGTTATAGTATTTTGCTTGAATTTTTAATCGAAGCGGTTATGCTTTGTATTATAGGAGGAGCCATAGGTTTGTTGTTAGTATATTTAGTAATGCTCATCGCTAACCAATGGATGAATATCACCTTTTATCTTTCTGTGAAGAATATAGGAGTAGGGGTGATGGTTTCTGTGGTTATAGGTATTATTTCAGGGTTTTGGCCTGCTTTTCAAGCATCTAAAATGGATCCGGTAAAAGCTATTCGTTTTCAGTAATCGGAAAGACATTGGGGCATTATCACAAAGGAAGCAAAGAAAAGAATATTATAAAATGGGGGGTTGTAGATTATAGGGAAGGGCGAGGGTAGCCAAAAGGAATATGTCGCTTCTCCGACAAAACAGTTATTATCAAAAGGGAGTGGGCGCTGGAGGATTCGAACCTCCGACCCCTTGGTTGTAAGCCAAGTGCTCTGAACCAACTGAGCTAAGCGCCCAAATGAATGCACAAAATTAAGCCAATTCTATCTTTTTAACAAACTTTTCCTCGGAAATGTTGGGTAAAATATACACATAAGGCAAGAATTGTTTGTTATATAAAATTGTATTAACTTCCCGCTCCCAATAGTTGTATCGATAAAAACTGCCCAAATTTACGGTGACGGCAGGAAATAAGGGGCTTCTTTATAAATTATCAACAGTGAAAAGCCTTACTTAAAGGGTAGTACTATGTGGTGAATTACTTATTTTCGTTACATATGTTAAAACGACTGCGGCAAATAGGAGTTACTCTTTTGTTAATGGTTTTGATTGCTTTAACGGCCGTTAATGTTTTTGTTTTTATGAACCGGGCCGAAATAAAGCGGGCATTATTAGAACAGGTGAATCAGCAATTAAAAACAGAAATAAAAACGCAACAGTCGCTTTCCATTCGTCCCTTCCAAAACTTCCCCTACCTTGCTGTTACTCTACCCGGCGTCAAAGTTGAAAGTCTTTTCCCGGAAGCCCCGGAGCATTTAGTAGTAGCCCAGCGCGTGCATTTATTATTGAATTATCAGTCTATTATTCAAGGGAAATATAAAGTGAAAAAAGTCATTATCGATGAGGGATTGATAGATTTATTCGTTAATGCAGAGGGCCAACAGAACTTTAATGTGTTAAAACAACAACAGGGAACTGATACCTCCTTTATGCTTATCTTGGATAAAGTATTGCTTCGTAATACTACTTTGATTTATAGAGATAAGCGTAATACGGTACAAGACACCCTCCCGGCCCATCATTACCGATTCGATATGAAAAAACTTCGTTTGTCGGGTGTCTTTCGAAAGGGGGAATATAACCTATCTATCAAAGGGAAAACAACAGCTCAGCAATTATTGATCAATCGAATTGATTACCTATCTCAAAAAAAGGTAGACTTAAATGCTAAGTTGACCGTGTTAAACGACTCTATTTATAAATTTACCAATGCAGATATTACTATATCCAAAGTTCCCTTTTTGCTTAAAGGTCAACTGCGCGATGAGGACGGGTATACTTTTTTAGATTTAAATGTATCAGGGGAGAAATTACCGTTTAGGCGAGTGAGTACTATTATACCGGATACTTTTAGAAAAGCGGTTGCTTCTTATACAGGACAGGGTAAACTTAACCTTGCTACCGAAATAAAGGGAAAGATGGGTCCGAAGTATAACCCTTCGGTAAAAATTGAATTTAATTCTGAAATAAAGAGAAGCTGTTAATGAATAGGATGAGCGCCCACGGACGTTTTACTAATGGCAAGAAACGGTCATTTAAAACTTCTTCTTTTGCGTTGGATCGGCTAAACTTTAAACATGAGGGGAATAATGTGGAAATACGAAGTTTTAAGATATTAAATTTTAACACCCCTTTATTGCGGGGGAAGATACGAGGAAAGTGGGAAATTGGCCCTGCCGATTCGGTATATCTACCGTCGACATTGGCTCCCCAGGAGGGGGAGGTTAATTTACATGATGTGCTGGTCTTAGCATGGTTTGAAGAAAATAATTCTGATAAGTTAAAGTTACAGGATATTAAAGTAAATGGGGTACTTACTCATAAAGGAGTGGGTTTTTCATACAAAGATTCTCTCCTTGTCAGTAAGTTTGAGGGAGAATGGCAATTACAGGAAAAGGATTTGTTTATCAAGCCCCTAGCGGGGACTTTAAATAAGAAAAATGATTTTGTCGGGTCTATACAAGTACATGATTTTCAACCTTTATTGCAAAAATTTATTACTGGCCATATACCGCAATCAGTTACTTCGGTAAAAAGTGAATTGCAATTTAATAATTTGGATCTCAACCAATTGATGGTGACCGAAAGTCAGGAGACAGGATCAACGGAGACAGGTACTAATTGGGAAAAGTGGGTAGCGAAATTAAATGTTGATTTAACTTCCCGGGTAGAAAACTTTCGTTATGGGCGTTTTAAAGCTCATAATATGGAGGGGCAATTAAAGTTAGAGGATAATGTACTCACCTTTCGTCCCGTCACCTTTCAAACGATGGAGGGCCGGATGAAATGGAAGGGGAGATTAAAATTGGGAGAAACCGGTAAAAGAGAATTGATTGGCAATTTAAATATGTCCAATGTTAACATCCAACAGCTGTTTTATCAAATGGATAATTTCGGTCAACAAACCTTGACGGATAAACACTTAAGAGGGCAGTTGACAACTGATATTTATGCTCGATTGCCCGTTCAAAGAGATTATTCTTTCCTTTGGGATAGCATTTTTGCTACAGCTGATGTCAGGGTTGAAAAAGGAGAGTTGATCGAATTTGAGCCCACCCAATATTTATCCGACTATGTCAATGTAGAAGCTTTGAAGCATATTAAATTCTCTGAATTGAATAACCGGGTCAAAATTAAGGATCAAGTTATTCACATTCCCTCTATGGATATATACTCTAATGCCATGAATTTGACGTTAGCCGGTACTCATACATTTAATAACCGGATTAATTATAAAATTAAAGTTAAGCTTTCACAATTGTTATCTAAAAAGGTCAATAAAAACCCGGCAGAATGGGAAAAGAATAAGAAAGGGGGGTTAAATTTGTTTTTGACGATGCAGGGGCCTCTACAAAACCCCGATATAAAATACGATAAAAGAAGTGTAAGAGAAAAGATCGATGAGGATTTGGAGCAAGAGAAACAAGAAGTAAAAGAAACTTTTCAGCGTGAGTTCGGAAATAAAAAAGAACAAGATACCGTTAAAGAGTGGGATGAACAAGACGATATGCGTTTTATAGATTGGCAGGATACTACGCAATCGCCGTAACGTACTTGTAGTTTATGAATATATATCAACGAAAAACACGCTGGAAATTATTGCTATTATTAGGGGCGGGAGTAATTGTGTTAGCTACCCTCTGGTACAACAATCGCTTAGCCAACCAATTAGCTACTGAAGAGCGTAAAAAAGTGGAGCTGTGGGCCAATGCGTATAAGCAGATCAATCTGGCCGATAAACAAACTGATATTTCATTTTATTTTAAAGTTATCCATAATAATACCACGGTGCCCGTTATATTAACCAATGATACGGGTAAAATATTAGCGCATCGAAATTTGGATACGAGCCGGGTTAACAATGATAAATACTTGCAACGACAGTTGGAGGAGATGAAGAGTCAGCATGATCCTATCACCATAGATATCGGCAACGGGGATCAAAATTATATCTATTACAAAGATTCGTTTTTGTTAACTCAACTCACCTATTATCCTTATGTGCAGTTTATTATTATAACGCTCTTTTTAGGTATCTCTTATTTAGCTTTTAGTACCGCCCGTAAAGCGGAACAGAATCAAGTGTGGGTAGGAATGGCTAAAGAGACAGCCCATCAGTTAGGTACTCCTATTTCATCGCTAATGGGCTGGATGGAGTACTTGAAGTCTGCCCCTCAACAAGAATACAGTGAGGTAGTACCTCAAATAGAAAAAGATGTGCACCGGTTAGAAGAG
>CAZIGO010000060.1:4672-5510 GCA_964538595.1 uncultured Chitinophagales bacterium
GATCGCAGAGCGTTTTTCTAAAATAGGGTCTTCGCCCAAGTTGAATTCCTATCCTCTTAAAAAAGTGGTACAAGATAATCTCTCTTATATTAAGCAACGTAGTTCTGATAATATTGAATTTGAAATAACCATACCGGAGCAATTGAAAGCTCAGCTCAATCCTCATCTAATGGGGTGGGTGTTGGAAAACCTGCTAAAAAATGCTGTAAACGCTATCAAACAGGAAGGAAAAGTAAGTATTAGAGGGGGTAAGGAAGGAAATACTGTTTATTTGGAAGTAAGTGATACAGGAACGGGAATATCCAAGTCAAAGTTTAAAACTATATTTAAACAAGGTTATACAACTCGCAAACGAGGTTGGGGATTGGGACTCACGTTGTCTAAACGTATTGTAGAACAATATCACAGGGGGAACATTTATGTCAAAAATTCTTCTGCTGCCGGGACCACTTTTAGGATTGAGTTACAGAGCGCCGATTGATAGTAGGGAGGCGTAACTTCTAAATAAAGCTGTTATTAAAAAAAGTGTTTTAAATCGGCATACATAATTGGGATTTTATATTTTATACCCATGATTAAAAAATATTATACGATATTGTTTTATTGTATCTTACTGTTGGGGGGGAAGGGAATAATAGCAGAGGCGCAAGTTACGGGGCAGTGCTATACCGACTATGTGATGCAAGATTTTTGGAAAAATAACCCTTTCCTGGAAAAGGAGTTCCGGCGTCACAACCGTCAATTAAAGGATTCCCTTATCCCTCAGTGGAAAAGGCGTTATACTAAAACAGCTCCTGATTATTATACCATACCGGTAGTGGTTCATGTTATGCATAAG
>CAZIGO010000060.1:5620-12299 GCA_964538595.1 uncultured Chitinophagales bacterium
ATCCCGATGGAGCAGATACGTATATCCGATTTTGCTTAGCTTCCCGGGCCCCCGATGGTTCGCCTACCGATGGCATCGACCGGGTTTATTATGAAAATACAGATTCTTTCCACATCTCGAATGACCTGGCGATGAAACGGGAAAGTGTATGGGACCCGGACCGGTACCTGAATATTTGGGTGATGCGTAATATAATTACTCCCCAAAATACAGATACCAGCTTTGTGGCCGGTTATTCTTTTTATCCCCATGGAGTGGCCGGTACCAAAAGAGATGGTATTGTGATCCGGTATAATTTTTTTGGGCGACGGGGACGGCTGGCGAATAAGAGTCTTAATGGCCGTACTGCTACTCATGAAGTGGGCCATTATTTAAACTTGCTCCATCCTTGGGGGAGGAAGGGAGGTTGTGATACGACGGACTGGGTAGATGATACGCCCCCCTGTAAAGGGGCTTTCTTTGCTGCGCCCCCCGATTGTAAAGCTCCTCGACAATGTGGGTTCCGCCGACAGATCGAAAATTATATGGACTACTCAGCCGATAAATGCTTGAATATGTTTACCCTCGGGCAAACATATCGTATGTTGGCCTCCTTGATTCATTATCGCTCCTCCTTGATCAGTGAATCTCAACAACCCTTAACCAACTGTGCGGCGGAGGATAGTTTTATTGCAAGACCTTCAGGGATAAACACAAAGATTAGCCTTTATCCGAATCCGGCCCAACAAAAAGTGTTGGTTTATCCCCAGGTCGATACCATCGAGCAACTAAAAATTGAGGTGTACAGTATGAAAGGACAATTGGTCTACTCACTGCATCGAACATATGGCCCGGCTCGCCCTTATCTTATCGATTTTTCCCAGCGGGGGACGGGCGTGTATTTATTTGATATACAGGTCAATGAGCTTCATACTACTCGACAAGTGTTAGTGATAAAATAAAAATTCAAGAAGAAGGGGAGGTGGTTAGTTGGTAGAGCGGGCGGTACTTTTGTTCCGCATATTCCATAAAAGAATTAAAATTGAGCGGCGCTCCGGTGATTTGTGTACATAATTCTTGGGCCGAATAGCGGCGCCCGTGTTGGTGAATGTTTTCGCGCAACCAGCTTAATAATGGGGCAAATTGCCGTTCTTCGATCTTTTGGGATAGCTGAGGGATGTCGGCTTGCGCTTGTTGAAAAAATTGGGCCGCATAAAAGCTGCCTAAGGAATAAGTGGGAAAATAACCGAAACTGCCGTGAGACCAATGGATATCTTGGAGGACGCCTTGTTGGTCGGAAGGTACCTCAATATCTAGATATTTTTTATATTTTTTATTCCACAGGGCTGGAATGTCTTTTACCGGTAACTGATCTTCTATTAATGCCTTTTCGATTTCAAATCGAATGAGTATGTGTAAATGATAAGTAAGTTCATCGGCAGCAGTACGTATCAAAGAGGGTTGAACAATATTTAGGGCTCGGTATAATTCAGATAAGGATACATCAAACAGCGCATTGGGGAAATAGGCTTTCAATATGGGAAAAAAAGCTTTACAAAAGGACCAGCTCCGTCCCACATTGTTTTCCCATAGCCGAGACTGTGATTCGTGAATACCAAGGGATACAGCCTCGCCTAGAGGTAGCCCGTATTGTTCTTCGGGTAACCCCTGTTCATAAAGAGCATGGCCGGCTTCATGGATAGTACTCCATGGCATTTCCCGTAAGTCGTACTCATTAATTCGAGTAGTGAGTCGAACGTCGTTCGGGTTAAAACTGATGGTAAAAGGGTGAAGGGCTATGTCTTGCCGGCCAGCTTCAAAGTTGTAACCCAGTTCTTGTAGCAAGTAATTTCCAAAATCCCATTGTTTATCGTGAGGATAGTGTTGTTGAAGGGAAGAGGTATCCGGTTGCGAAGAGGATAATAATTGATGAACAAAGGGGACGAGTTGTTCTTTTACTTGAGTAAAAATATTTTCAATGTCTTTCGTCTTTGTATAGGGTTCATATTGGTCCAACAAAGCATCATAAGGATGGTCGTCATAGCCGATAATTTCACATTCTTTCCGTCGTAGTTCTACTAACCGGGCCAGGTGAGGCGCAAATTTTTTAAATTGGTCTTCTTCTTGGGCTTCTTTCCAGGCTTGTAAAGCTTCCGATTGAGCTCGGGAAAGTTGAGTCACAAAATCGGTGGGATATTTTTGTCTCTTATCATAATCCCGTTTTGTCTCTTCAACATTACGAGTTGCTTTGGGGGAAAGTTGTTTACGTTGTTCATACAGTTTGTCGAGCAGTTCGCCCATTTCATCGGAAGTGAACATCTCGTGAGAGATCCCTGACAGTGTTGCTATCTGTTGAGATCTGAACGAATCTCCCTCGCTGGGTAAATTAATTTCTTGATCCCAGTGCATAAGGGCGATAGCATGGTACAAGTCACTCCGCTTTTGCATCTTTTCTTTGTACTGGTGATATAACGATTGGAGGGAAGACATGGTAAGCTCTTTTATATTTTAAAGTTTTGGAAAACACCGATCACAATGAGAATCCACCCCAGGATAAGTAAAGAACCGCCGATGGGCGTGAGTGGACCTACCCAAGAGGGAAGAACGCTTTCCATTAGGGCAAAACGTGTGATAACATATAGAGAACCACTGAATAACAGTATACCTAAAAAGAAACAAAGGGCACTGGCCAAGAAAGTACCAGACATGAATCGGTCGTATAAAAGACCTACAAATAACAAGGCCAGCGCGTGATATATTTGATAGCGGACGCCGGTCTCAAAAGCATCTAAAGTATCAGGGGACAATTTAGGTTTTAAACCGTGAGCACCGAAGGCCCCCAGTATAACAGCTAATCCTCCTAAAATGCCGCCCGTGATCAGTATGATCTTATCCCACATAATTAAAAGGTTAAAGTGTGTTGTGTATAGTATAACAAACATAACAATTTTTTAAGTATGTACTAAGGTGCTATACTGAAAAAGTAAAATAAATGGCGCTGTTGACGCTTTTTCTGTCTTATTGAGTACAAATTTCCCTTAAAACAGATTAGCTTTGTGTTGTTATGATCCGGAAATCTATTTTTGCTGCTCTTATTATAGTATTAGCTGCAGGAGGGTATTATCTCTATTTTGTGTACTTAGATCAATTAGCTCGTTCTTCGCGTGCTGCTCTTCCTGCTCAGTCTTCTCTTATAGTGGAATACGAGAGTTGGGATAAAGTCCGGGACTATTATAAAAGATCTTATTTTGCGAAAAATAAGGATACTTTACCCTTTATTGGGGAAGTGATGAAACGGGGACGGTTTTATAAGGAATGGTTAGGTGAGTCTGTGTTGAAGAAAAGCTTTTTAGAACAGCCAACCTTTATAGCATTAAATTATGCTGTCGCTGATACGGGAGCGCTCCTATTTATAATTAAGCAGAAAAAGGATCTGATGGAGCTTTTAGGCTATGACCGCCTTTCCCGCTATATGGGAGAGTTACGTTCCAAAGGGACGTATAATATTACCAAACAAACCGGGAATGCCTATAATACGCCCATCTATCGAATCAGTAAAAAAGAAGGTAAGGGGGGCCTAAGTTGTGCTTATACCAACAGCCTTTTATTAATGAGCAGCCATACCGATTTGCTTAAGCGTTCGTTGAAACGCCTGAAAGAAGATCCCGTATTAGCAGAGGAGCAACCTTCTTTTAAAAAAGTATATGACCTAAAAGAGAGCAATACGCACTTAAATTTATATGTTAATTATAGTTATCTCCCGCCCTGGCTTCAACGAGTATTGAAAGAAGAGCAGGAGGATACATTAGGTTTTTTAAAGGACATGGCAGCGTGGACTACGATCGATTGTATTTTAAATGATAAAAATCTCCTCTTTTCCGGGTATACGGTGACCCATGACACTATTCCTCAGTTTTTGGATTTATATCGACACCAGCAACCTCAGTCGCTGGAGATGCTTAATATACTACCGCCTCAGACTGGTTGTTTACTTTGGAGTGGATTTAGTAATTACGAAAGGTGGTATAAAAAATATCGTCGAAACTTTTCAGCGCCTCAATCAGCTTATTTTGATCAATATATAAAGCCTTGGATAGGCTCTGAAGTAGGATGGGCTTCAATAAAATATCAGTCTACACAACATAATATTGCAGTTTTAAGGCATGAGCAAAAAGCACAGGTTAAGGAAACGCTTAAGCCGGTGAGTTCTGATACCGTTTCGATGGTTAAAGGGAAAGTGATACAAAAGATCAATATTACGGATACCACCCCCGCTTCGCCCCGTATATTATCACCGTTATGGGGCAAAATATTTCATAACTTTGTCAACCCGGCTTATGTGGTACTTGGCGACTATGTGGTATTTGCCAATCAACCTCTTACGCTCGAGTTATTGGTGCAGGACTATGTACATCAACAAGTGATCGGGAAGGACTTGAATTATATGCCATTACGGGATAACCTCTCCTCTACCGCCCACTTTACGTTGTATTTTAATATTAATAATGGTGCCTCCTTGATTGATTCCCGCCTCCGGCCGGCCCTCCCTTTAGCCCCCTATGATGCCCCCTTCGATCATTATAATAAAGCCGCCTTCCAATTTACAGCGACGGGGGATTATCTGTATACGAATGGATGCATTTTGCCTGCTCAACAGCAAATGCCGGATACCTTACAGAAAGAGGAATTGGAGCCTAATAAAATTACACTGGATACAGCTTTGGCTATGGCCCCTCAATATGTTCTGAATCACGATAATCGTACGCTGGAAATTATGGTACAGGATAAAGATCGGCAGTTATATCTTATTAGTCCTCGGGGTGAAATATTATGGAAAAAACAGTTAAAAGGGTTTATACAAAGTCCGGTAAGGCAAATGGATTATTATGATAATGGGAAGCTGCAATATGTGTTTAATACCACCGGTCGCATTTACATTATCGATCGATTAGGAAATAACGTTGAAAATTTTCCAGTTGCTTTGGAAACAGGGGCCTCTAATGGTATGCAGTTGGTCCAATATAATAATGAAAAATATCGCTATTTTGTGGGAGGAGTCAATAACGCCTTATATGGTTATTATAAAGAGGGAGAGGGATTACCTGGCTGGTCCCCTCTGAATATAAAAGGGACGCCCCGGCAACCATTGCAACACTTTTATCGTAAGGGCAAGGATTATTTAGTTGTGACTACTGACAAAGGATACTTCTATGGATTTAATCGGCGCGGAGAAGAGCGGATACCCACTACGAAATTGGATACCCCCTTACATCACCCTGTCTACAAAGATACCGAAACTTCCCCGCTGTCTTTTGTTATGTCAGGTAAGCAGGGTAGGATCTACCATGTTAATATAGAAGGTGAAGTAGAACAGCAAACTATTGAACAGTTTTCTCATCAACACTATTTTGCTTATCGCGATATCACCGGTGATGCTTCGTCGGAGTATATCTTTATAGATAAAAAACAATTACGGGTTTATAACCAAGAACAACAGTTGGTATTCAGTTATGTCTTTGAATCACCGATCAAAACACCTCCCTTTTTCTTAAAAGTACCGGGGCAAACTGATGATAATTATAGAATAGGGGTAGTGGATGAAGTCAACCGTAAAATATACTTGTTTAATGAGGATGGCAGTCCATATGCTCATTTTCCACTGCAAGGCGGAACGCGTTTTGATGTGGAAGATATCTATAACTCCGGTACGCCCTATTGTTTAACGGGCACCACTGATAGCAGTATATTCTTATATAAGTTGCCTGCCGGTGAGTCGTGATGTTATTCTATTCGCCAGTCGATCGGCGTTTTATTCTGGCGTTCCAGTATCTTATTAGTTTGTGAAAAGTGTTGGCATCCAAAAAAACCATACTTAGCGGAATAAGGGGAAGGGTGGGGAGCGGTTAAAATGTAATGTTTGGATTGGTCGATCAATGACTGTTTGTCTTTGGCAAAATTACCCCATAACAAAAAGATGATACCCTTTCGCTCTTGGGAAAGACGATATATGACAGTATTAGTAAAGCGTTGCCATCCCTTTTTCCGGTGGGAGGCGGGCTTTTTAGCTTCTACCGTAAGGATAGCATTTAAAAGGAAAACGCCTTGCTCTGCCCAGGGGGTAAGGTCGCCCGATTGCGGTTGAGGGACCCCCGTGTCATTATGTAGTTCCTGTAAAATATTTTTAAGGGAGGGCGGTTGTTTAATGCCCTCGGGTACAGAAAAACAGAGGCCATGAGCTTGGCCTTTCCCGTGATAAGGATCTTGTCCTAATATTACAGCTTTGACTTTGTGAAAGGGCGTTTTGTTGAAAGCGTTAAAGATCAAGGAACCGGGAGGGTAGATGGTTTTACCTTTCTTTTTTTCTGTTTTGATAAATTGTCGAAGCTTTTGAAAGTAATTTTTTTGAAATTCATCCTGGAGCACCTCTTTCCAGCTGGGCTCAATGTCTACATTGGCTTGCTGTTGCGGAGCATCGTCATCAAAAAGGGAAGGTTGCATAGGCTATGGTTTGTGAATCAAATGTAATAAATGCGCGGCAGTCCGTAAAATTTGTTAATTTTGCTGCATAATCGGGAGTCGCCAAGCAGCAATACTGTTGAAGGAGGAATAGAGAAGGGAGGCTCCTTTATGACAATGTTTTGTATTGGCCCCGTAGCTCAGCTGGACAGAGCAACGGCCTTCTAAGCCGTAGGTCGTAGGT
>CAZIGO010000061.1:0-6285 GCA_964538595.1 uncultured Chitinophagales bacterium
TGATGGCATATCAGGCATTAATTTTTGGGTACAGGGTTGACATCCGATACTGGTGTAACCCTCCTTTTCTAAGGGGTGCTCAGGAAGTTCGTACTTATTAAGGTAGTGGTGAATATCTTCTAACGACCAATCTAATAGGGGGTGAAAGCGGATAGTATCGTGTTGAGTCTTTTCTTCTGTTTGTAAGCTCTGACGGTTAGCACTCTGATCCCCTCGAACCCCATTGATCCATACATCGTACTGTTGTAATATGGGTTCCATGGGTTGTATTTTATTGAGGTAACAGCAATAATCAGGGTCGGAAGTAAAGTAAAGCTGCCCTGCTTCATCGCGTTGCTGATGTTTCGGAACAGCAGAAGTTAGGTCAATAACTTGGAGATCTAATAAATGGGCTACTCTTTCTTTGAAAGATAAGGTTTCAGGGAAATGGAAGCCGGTGTTTAAGAAATAGATGGGAATATTAGGGTCAATACGGCTTAAGATATGAAGCAGCACCAAGCTTTGTGTTTGAAAAGAAGAGGATGCAAAAATTTGGAGGTCTTCTTCTTGATATGCTCTTATCTGTTCAGCTATCTTACTGACTCTCATAAGAAAAACTTGCCTTTATTGAAATCCAAATTTACAAAAACTCTTGGGTTCAATAAATGATATACGATAAAATATTACTTAAACCACTAGTATGTCTATTTTTATTTTTGAATAAAGGCGAGGACTTCCAAAAAAGAAGTCACCTTCTTTGGAACTTTTAATGAACCCCTCTTATTTTTGTTTATAAGAAAAGTAGATGAGTATGATAGAACAGACTACCCTTCAACTGCCCTCTTATGACAGAGGTATTCATTTGATTACTGATCGGGTACGCGATGCTTTACCCGATTTACCGGAAAAAGGATTATTAAATATTTTTGTTAAACATACGTCAGCCGGTATAATGATCAATGAAAATAACGCGCCGGCGGTACGCCGTGATTTTAAAGAAATCCTTCAACGTCTCATCCCTGATGGACAATCTTATTTTACCCACACAGAAGAGGGACCTGATGATATGCCTTCTCATGTTAAATCAGCGTTTGTAGGACATTCCGTAACTATACCCATCGTTCAGGGAGATTTTGACTTTGGTACATGGCAAGGAATCTTTCTTTGTGAGTTTCGGATAAATAAAGGGGGCCGTACATTACGATTAACTTTGTATAAATAATCGAATTTATGAAAAAGTATATTGTTGTTATTTTGATATTGTTTTGGATGGGTATGAGGAGTGGCCAAGAAGCCTTCGCCCAAGAGAAGCCTGCTTACCAACTTTTTTCTGCTAATGGGCATCCTGTTAGTTATCAACAAGTGCTGGATTCTGTTATTCAAGCCGATTTTTTGTTTTGGGGAGAGCAGCATGACAGTCCTATTGCTCATTGGCTCCAGTTAGAGATGACTCAGGAACTATACCAACATAAAAAGAAGGAGCTTATATTAGGGGCCGAAATGTTTCAGGCCGATGATCAGTTAGTACTAAATGAATATTTGCAGGGCAAGATACCGAAAAAACATTTTCGAAAAGATGTTCGGTTATGGCCGAATTATGAAACCGATTATGCTCCTTTGGTGAAGTATGCAAAGGAAAAGGAACTCCCCTTTATAGCAACCAATGTGCCGCGCCGTTATGCAAATAAAGTTTATCATGAGGGGCGCCCATATTTGGAACAATTATCGACACCGGCCCGTCAATATATAGTACCTTTACCTTATAAAGTAGATACTTCTCTACGCACTTATCGTAAAATAGCCCGTATGAGCAGAGGTCATAGTGGATCAAGCAATATGCTACAAGCTCAAGCCTTAAAAGATGCTACGATGGCTTACTTTATTAAGGAAAATTGGGGGGAAGGACAATATTTTATTCATTTTAACGGTACTTTCCACTCCAATTATAAAGAAGGTATTGTATGGTACTTGCAACGATCTTTGCCTGAAGCTCAAATAAAGACCATCGCTACTGTACATCAATCATCAATGGATTCATTAGAGCAACGACATCGGCAAAAGGCTGATTTTATTTTGTGTACACCGGTGAATATGACGTCTACCCACTAATTTTTTATACCATGTTTTAAGAAATGAATGACTGCCGCCTCTTAGTGTTAGTAGGGTCGCTTTGTGAGTGGAAGTAATATATATTCAGTCCATATAAATCTGACTTGCATATTTCTCCCAAAATTCATTCATAATATAGAGCAAAGATGTCGTGTGTTGATAGATTAGTTGTTCAGTTAGTTTTTCCGGAAGAAAAACGCCGATAAAATCATAGTAGCTTTCAGGGGCGGTGACGTTTTCGATATAGGGATATTCAATGAGGACATTTATTTTTCCGTTGTGCATTTGAGCATAAATAAGGGCGCCTCCTTTTCTTTTAGCGGTTTGGTGTTCCACTTTTATATCGGTCTCCTCCGGTTGGAAAGTTAACTGAAGGGCATCGAAATTTTTATTCCTTATCTGCAGATCTCGTTCTTTATTTTCTTGAACTTGCCAGGCTAAAGAGTGTTGTTGAGCGATTTGTTGTAAAGTGTTAAAAATACGTTGACGATGATGTTGTTGCCATTCCTCTTTACGTTTTTTTATGGCCTCGAAGGTGTTCTGAAGTTTATTTATTTGTTTGGATAATTGTTGTTCAGTCTGCATAGTTGAATGATTTTATGATAATTAGTTGTTGAATGAAACCCTGCCACCTTAAAAATATTAAAAGCGGGCGGCAAGAGATTAATAAGTAGGCAATGAATTATCAACTTGCCGGGCATAGGCCAAAATACCTCCCTTGAGATTATAGAGATTGTCAAAATCATGTCGTTGTTCTAACGCTTTGATAGCTTGAGCACTCCGGCTTCCGCTCCGGCAATGTAATATTACAGGCCGGTCTTTTTTTAATTTATCCTTGTTTTGTAGAATTTCGTGGAGAGGTATTAACTCCCCTCCAATATTTACAATATCATACTCATATTTTTCTCGCACGTCAATAATTTGCAGTTTTTCGTCGTTGTCTATTTTTTCTTTTAATTCTTTAGGGGTAATTTCTTTCATAGCATTATATTTTTCTTGAGTAGAGGAGTTATCTGGTGCAGAGCTTGTTACACCGCAAAATTGTTCATAGTCGATCAATGTTGATATTTCAGCGCTATCTGGTTGTTTTTTAATAGTAACTGTACGAGTTTCAAAATTTAAAGCATTAAATATAAACAATTTACCGGACAAGGGTTCCCCAATACCGGTTACTACCTTTATCACTTCATTGGCTTGTAAGCTCCCCAAAATACCGGGCAAAACACCGATAACTCCTCCTTCAGCACAATTGGGTACTGATTCCGGCGGAGGAGGGGTAGGGAAAAGGTCACGGTAATTGGGACCTGTGCTCCCCTCGGAGTCGGTGTAATTAAAAACTGATAATTGTCCTTCAAAACGAAAAACGGAAGCATAAACATTCGGGATACCTTGTAATACACAGGCATCATTGACAAGGTAACGCGTGGGAAAATTATCGGTACCATCGGCCACTACCTGATAATCTTTGTCTCTTATTATGTCTAAGGCATTTTTAGAGGTAAAAGCTGTATCATAAGTATGGAGAGAAATATGAGGATTTAATTGTTGCAATCTTTTTTTAGCTATCTTTACTTTTTTCTGGCCAGTATCAGCTGTAGAAAAAAGCACTTGTCGTTGCAAATTGCTTTCTTCGACAACGTCATGGTCCACAATTCCTATAGTCCCTACACCAGCAGCTGCCAAGTATTGAAGCATTGGACCACCCAATCCCCCTGCTCCAATAACTAATACCTTACTTTGTTTTAATTTTCTTTGCCCCTCTACACCAAGTTGAGGAATGACTAAATGTCGACTATAGCGTTCTAGCTCTGCTTTACTGAAACCGGGGGCCGAATAATTTTGCATAAGTTCCTGGGGTTAGACTCCTTAAAAAGATCTCCTCTCTTCACTACCATTCTATTTCGTTAACAATTTAGTAATACAATTGGTTCGCTTGTTTCTATATTTGCATTTCATTAACAATAGACGTCAGTAGTTTGTAATGAGGACTCTTTTTGTGATGGAAATTAGGAAAATGATAACTCTTTATTCCTTACTAGTTCATTTTACCTTTTAAAAATAGAATTAGTATAAAAATCTTCAGCAGGATGAAGAAAGTGGGCGATGGATCGAAAACGACGTTGAATAAAGAAAAGGCGAACCATTGTATAATCCGTCCCGCTATTGGTTTTGAATAAGAGTTTCTTTATTCACAGCAATGAAGGTATCCAGACCATAAGTTGGTTTCTCTTCTTTGTTTAAAAATAGCTGTTACTCACTACTCCTCAATAATAAGTAACGGACGGGGAATAATATTCACGAGGTGGTACAAAAGTAAATCACCTCGGGAAAGCCCCTCTCTTTTTTGCAGTCAAAGTTGGCACCATCGCGAATGTAATACTTCTCACTCGCTTATAGATAAAGCCTTTTACCCTGTAAATACTCTGTTTGAGCTTTACTCTGGGCTTCTTTCTCGTTACTTTAAGGCACTATACACAAGAGTAAAGTAGACGTACTGAAATTAAAATGTGGGGCCTCCGTAAAAAGGATCAATTGAATTCATCAAGTTTGAAGTAGTTTATCTGACCGCCGGCTAATATCACATCGCGCTGGCGTTCACTTAAACTATATGTTAACTCAATTTCGGTATCCTTCGTTTTGTTTTTTAAGGTGATCTCGTTGTTATTTTTGATACTATCGATCATATTATCCAGTATGAGTTCATCCCCTTGATCGATCTTGTCGTAATCTTCATCATTTTTGAATTCTAAGGGAGGAATACCGAAGTTTACGAGGTTTTGCCAACCGATGCGGGCATAGCTCTTTGCGATAGCTGCCACCTGTCCCAAATATTTGGGAGCCAAAGCCGCGTGTTCTCGGCTGGAACCCTGTGCATAGTTTTCACCGCCGACGACAACATGACCGTCAAAGTCTTCCTTGGCCTTTTCGGCCCGTTTATAGAAGTTTTCGTCGATAATAGAATAAGAATATTCACTGATCTTGGGCACATTACTTCGGTAAGGAAGAATTTCAGCACCGGCCGGGAGGATCTCATCAGTAGAAATATTATCGCCCATCTTGAGGAGTACCGGCACTTCATAATGGTCTTGCAATTTGTCAAACTTGGGCAGTGACTTTACATTAGGACCTTTTTCAAGTTCCACGTCACTACCATCTTCCGGCGGAGCGATAAGCATGTCGTCATTAATGATGATGTCATCGGGTTCTTCGTAATCGGGATATTCGAGATCATAAAGATCTTCAAGATCCCGGGGATCAGTAATAACACCGGTTAAGGCAGAAGCAGTAGCAGTTTCGGGACTGCAAAGGTAAACTTTGTCATCTTTCGTACCCGAACGACCGGGGAAATTACGCGGCATAGTTCTTAGGCTAATTTGTCCGGAAGCCGGGGCTTGGCCCATACCGATACATCCCATGCACCCTGACTGGTGAAAGCGGGCGCCTGCTTGCATCAGGTTAGCAAATTGGCCATTCTTAGCCAAGTTTTGGATGACTTGACGGGAAGTGGGGTTGATATCAAACGATACCCGCTCATGCACCATCTGATCCTTAACAATTTTGCCCGGTATGGAAAAGTCACGAAGGCCAGGATTGGCAGAAGATCCTATAATCGATTGATAAATGGGCTTTCCCTCTACTTCTCTGACGGGCACTACATTACCGGGGCTACTGGGACAAGCGATGAGGGGTTCTAGCTCTGACATATTGATCTCTTCATGAACATCGTAGTCAGCATCTTCATCAGCTTTAATTTCTTTCCAGTCGTCTTCCCGGTTTTGTGATTTCAGAAATTTTCGAGTAATGTCATCAGAAGGAAAAACAGTTGAAGTAGCTCCTACCTCAGTGCCCATATTAGCAATGACATGGCGATCCATAGCACTGAGATGTTTTAAACCGGGGCCATAATATTCAATAATCATTCCCACACAACCTTTGACATCGTGGCGGCGGAGCATCTCCAAAATTACATCTTTTGCACTTACCCAATCCGGTAGTTCCCCCGTCAGTTTAACGCCCATGACCTTTGGCATCTTAAAGTATAAAGGTTCACCAGCCATAGCAAAAGCTACATCAAGTCCACCGGCACCTAAGGCAAGCATACCCAATGAACCGGCTGCAGGTGTATGACTGTCTGAACCTACCATTGATTTGCCGGGAATTCCAAATCGTTCCATATGGACCGGATGGCTTACGCCA
>CAZIGO010000061.1:6295-7502 GCA_964538595.1 uncultured Chitinophagales bacterium
CTGTACCATGCTCCAAAACGTTTACAGGCAGAATGAAGAAAGACGTGATCATCGGCATTTTTATTATCTGTCTGAAGAAGATTGTGATCTACGTATTGTACGGAAACTTCCGTTTCTACTTGATCCAGTTCCATAGACTCAAGTTCTAACATCACCAAGGTACCAGTAGCATCTTGAGTTAAGGTCTGATCTATTTCTATACCGATTTCTTTACCAGGTTCCATATCACCACTAACCAAATGGGGCTCAATTAATTTTTGAGCTACGTTTTGAGCAGTACTCATAATAATTTTGATTATTTTTTAACTGTTAAAATATAAAATGAAAGAAAACCACTTCAAAAATAGGAATTATTCGATAATAATACATCTAACCTTACTGATATTTTATCATAAAAAAGCTTAATTGCTAAGCTCTCAAAAAACGGCATGATTCTTGTATCTTTATTTTACCAGATACTCACTGTTTTATAACAGTTTTTTACAAAAAATACATTTTTATGATTGGATATTTATTAATAATGGGAGTGTTTGCTGTTATAGGCGGCATTGTACAAAATAAACTTAAAAAGAAGTTTGAAAATTATGGACAACAAAGTTTGCAAGAAGGTCTTTCCGGGAAAGAGGTGGCTGAAAAAATGTTAGCAGATAATGGTATTGAAGATGTCAAAATTACAGCCGGGGAAGGATATTTGACCGATCACTACAACCCTCAAAAGAAAACCGTCACTCTCAGCCCGGATGTGTATAAGGGAAGGAATATATCAGCGGCTGCTGTTGCCGCTCATGAATGTGGCCATGCCGTACAACATGCGCAAGGGTATGCTTTCCTCAAATTTCGCTCTGCCATTGTTCCCTTAGTGAGTTTCAGTAATCAAGCCATGCAAATGGTATTCTTCGCTTCTTTGTTTATGGGAATGGGAGGATTCTTCGCTTGGGATGGCCTCTTGTTATTTATATTGATATGTCAAGGTTTGATTACCGTTTTTAGTTTAATAACCCTACCGGTAGAGTTTGATGCCAGCAACCGGGCTTTGGCCTGGCTTAATGAAGCAAATATAACTACTCCCCAAGAGCATGAGGGGACGAAAGATGCCTTAAAATGGGCAGCAATGACCTATCTTGTAGCTGCATTAAGTGCTTTGGTTACGTTACTCTACTTCTTGATGATGTTTATGGGAAGAGAGTAGATTTATTGCCTCTCCTTC
>CAZIGO010000061.1:7512-12289 GCA_964538595.1 uncultured Chitinophagales bacterium
TTAGTAATGAATCGCAGGGTATTTTTTCTACACGCTGTGGGGTAAATTGAACTTCGAAACAAACATAGGAAGTATCCTCCCCCTGATCGATTTGAAACGTTATATTCCATTTTTTATGATTCATTGAATGGGTTGAGTCGAGAAAATTTCTTTCAACTTTGACCACTTGATAGTTTGAAGCAGTGTTTTGATCGGGGATTTGTTCTTCAGCCAATAAAACAGCCCATTGATAGGGAGGCAGGGATGGGGAGGAATGGAACAAGGAATCTTTGTGTTGATATAAAATAAACCCTCCTATAAGAATAAGGGTAAATACTAAGGTGATCAAAAACTTGTTTTTAGCTCCCATAAACGTTAATTATTTATAATCATTTCGTGGGAGAAGACATCGATGAACGTAAGGGAACCTGGTTAAGATGCAGTATTTTGTAGATCATCTCTTGCAATAATTCGCCCTCTGAAGTGGAAACATTATTGACCCCCTTAGACCGTAAATCGTACTCATGCAGTAATTGAATGACTTGTACCGTCTGTTTTTTATCAAAATGTTCAGCCGCCTTTTCGTATTTCTTAGCGAAAAATTTTCGATATAGTCCTAACTGTTTTCGGACGTTTCCCCATGATTTATCGGTTAAAAAGTGATATTGGTACAGGTTACTGAAAAAATTGTATAAAGCTCCGATGGTTAAGGGGAAGGGACTCGCCTTGGGGTTAGCTTTAAAGTATTGGACAATTTTATAGACCTTGGAGATATCTCTTTGCGCTACGGCATCTTGTAATTCAAAAGTGTTATACTCCCGGCTTATCCCTATATTCTTTTCAATTAACTCGGGCGTTACTTCTTCCCCTTCTGACAACTTAAGTGTTAATTTTTCAAGGGCATTGGCTATCTTTGAGAGATCTGTCCCTAGATGTTCACCTAACAAGGCAGCCGCCTCTGGCTTAATTTCGTAACCATTTTGGTGGAGGTAGTTGATAATCCAGTCAGGAATATGGCGATCATAAACGGGACGGGCATAAAAGGTAGTCGCTTGTTGAGTAACCGTTTTCCCGAACTTGGTTCGCTTGTCTACCTTTTTCTTCTTGTAGCAAATAACAAGGATGGTGGTGGAAACGGGGTTATCTAAATATTTTTTAAGGGTATTCATCTTTTTCATCTGATGGGCCTCCTTCAAAACTACCACCTGGTAGTCGGCCATCATAGGGTAACGCTTGGCTGTATTGATCAGGGTTTGGGGATCTGTCTCACCGCCGTACAGGGTAGTAAGATTAAATTCTTTTTCAGATGTATTAAGAGCATTATTTTGGATAACTTCAGCTATCCGATCAATAAAAAAGGGTTCGGGGCCGTACAAGAAGTAAACCGGAGCAAATTCCTTTTGTTTAATCTTGTTGACTAGTTTATTATATTGTTGAACGACACGAGCAGGCATAAGTGTATACTTTAATCAGGTGAAATTTAAGAAATTTTATGAATAGCCCTTATAGGTGAGAATTTCGATTATGAACATTGATCCGGGACGATATCAATTATCTACTGTTAAAAAACAGAACAAAACTTATGTATGGGACGTGGTACGCCAAAAATATATCAAGATGGATCCTGAAGAATGGGTCCGGCAACTTGTAATACATTATCTGCACCAAGAACGTAATGTTCCAACTTCCTTGATGGCGGTAGAAATGAATCTTAAAGTGAATCGCCTTACAAAACGTTGTGATTTAGCCGTTTATAACCGGGAAGGTCACCCCAAAGTTATTATTGAATGTAAAGCTCCTGATGTCAATCTTACTCAAAAAACTTTTGATCAGGTGGCTCGTTATAATTTGGCTTTGCAAGTGAAATACTTGGTCATCTCTAATGGCCGTACCAATATCTGCTGCTTATTAAATTATACCAATAATACTTACCAGTTTATAGATACCCTGCCTGTTTTTGAAAAATTATAGGATAAAGGGAACTGGAATGGAGCTCTTTACTTTATTCCGTCATCTTAATTGGATGTAAGGGGAGTAAAGTGTTTTAATATATGGTAAGTAATTTTGCAATCAAGGGAATATCCCTAAAAGTTCATAAGACTCCGCTATCTTTGTTATGGCGTTAACAAAAGCGGCAGTGCGAAGGTCTTCCACTTTATTTTTATGTCGCCAAATTTCTCTTATCTCATCATAAGCTGTTATCATGGTCTCTTCCAGGCCGGAGTTAACTAAATCACGTTCTTCAGCCCCTCGCGTAATGTATTTTTTTTCTCTTTCTGTGAGGCTTTTACCCGTAAGTTTTTCTATAGTACTAAGAAGTTTACGGTTTGCCAGTTCATCATAACGTTTGGCTAATCGGCCAAACCGTACGTGTGATAAGTTTTTTAGCCACTCAAAATAAGAAACGGTTACTCCACCGGCATTTAAATAAAGGTCAGGGATAAAAAATACCCCATTATTCAGTAATATTTCTTCCGCTTCAGGAGTTACGGGGCCGTTAGCTGCTTCAGCAATGATATTAGCCTTTATTTTATTGGCATTTCCTTTATGGATTTGTTCTTCTAAGGCAGCTGGGATGAGAATATCGCATTCCATTTCAAGGGCTTTGGTGGAATCCTTTATTTTTTTGGCATCTTCATATTCCATGATAGTGCCCGTTTCATCCATTACATTTTTAACTTGTTCTACATCAATACCATCTTCTTCATTATAAATGGCGCCATCATGTTCAGCAATTCCTTTAATGATGGCTCCATTTTCTTGTAAAAACAGGGCAGCATGATATCCGACATTACCAAAACCTTGTACGATTATCTTTTTTCCCTCGATTCCTTTACTCAATCCTATATTCTCCATATCATCTTTTCGCTTAAGTGCTTCTCTTATACCATAATAGACCCCCCGGCCTGTAGCTTCTACTCGACCTCGAATACCTCCTTGGCTGACGGGCTTGCCGGTTACACAACCGATGGCGTTTATCTCATTTGGACGAAAAGTTAGATACGTATCTAATATCCAGGCCATTTCTTGCGGCCCTGTACCGTAGTCGGGGGCGGGAACATCTATACCGGGGCCAATAAATTTCTTGTTAATCATTTCAACTGTATAACGACGTGTTATGTCTTGAACTTGATTTTTATTATAATTGCTGGGAGATACTTTTACTCCACCTTTGGCACCCCCAAACGGAACGTCGACGACGGCACATTTGTAACTCATTAAGGCAGCAAGAGCCATTACTTCATCTTGGGTAACGGAAGTACTGAATCGAATACCTCCCTTTGCCGGTATTTTATGATGGCTGTGCTGTACACGGTAGGCTTCAAATACTTCATAGGAATTTCCTACTTCTACGGGAAAACGCATCCGGTAGACACTATTATTAACCCGTATCTGTTTCAGTAAGCTGTCCGGGAAATCTATATGTTGGGCAGCCTTTTCAAAAGATTTGTTGACACTTTTAAGAAAGCTATAATCTGATGACATAAATGTTAGGATTTGTCTTTTTCCGTATTTTCAATGTTAGTAATTTTACGGTCGATATAAAATAAATAGATTAATACACCAACAAAAATTGTGAGTACGACAGCGACGACAATGTAAATCTTGCCAGAACGCCGTAAATAATCTGCCATTTCAATATTTTTATCGATAGAGGTATTGGTTTTTGCACTTAAAAACATCGGCACTCCTCCTATAAACAGTAGTATTGAAATCAATCTTTGAGTGAGCGTTAAAAGAAATTGTTTTATCATAAAAAAGAGGTTGCGTCTTTTAGTTTTCTTTTGTGATGGAGGAGGTGAGTACGAATGCGTAAATTAGCTAACCAAGCGCCGATGAGGGTCCAACCCAATACGGCCGGATAGAATACGGCTCGCATCCGTCCATCCAGATCATAAACATTAAATCCCGGATTACCGCCGCTCCCAGGGTGTAGCGAATCTGTGAAGCGCGGTAAGATAAATATCAACGGAACTAATAGAGCAAAAGCAAATATGCTGTAAACGTTAGCGATACGTGCTCTTTGTTGAACTTCATCAAATGAATGACGGAGTACAAAATAAGCAAAATAAATAAGCAGCCCTACGGCCGCCGCGTTTTGTTTAGGATCATGACTCCACCATGTTCCCCACGTAAAATGCGCCCATTCCATACCCGTTACCATCCCTAAAATACCAAATAGTAAGCCCACTCTTATCATCTCTAAGGATATAATGTCACTGGTGGGGGAAGAAGTTCGTAAGTAATGAATACTATATATAACCGCTATAAAAAAAAGAAGAAACATTCCAAACCACATGGGAACATGAAAGTATAAATTGCGAATGGTCTCATGAAGAATGGCTAAGGCAGGAACAGGCATCAAAAACCCGGCAATTAAAGTATAGATTAGTAAGAGGGCTCCTACTACTTTCCACCAATGTTGTTGTAACAAAACTCGATTCAACGTCATCTCTATTTTTCTAATTGCGCCAAAGATAAGGAAATAATAAATAACCTACACTTATTACTATAAAATTAGTAGCGGTTAAGGCTATTAAGTTGCTTACACTATTCCCCCAGCTCGCATTTTGAATAGCTGTATTTGATAGTTGTAAAACCATAAGTAAAACCGGGGTCATTATGGGAAAGCTGAGTATAGCCATTAATGTGACTTTGTTATTAGCCTTAGCAGCTATAGCCGATATTAGCGTCAAAGTAAATGAAAACCCCATACTTCCCAAAATTACTGTTGTCAAGAATAAAATATGATTTTGTATGGGATGCGAAGTAACGATACCATAAAAAAGAAGGCCTG
>CAZIGO010000062.1:0-12123 GCA_964538595.1 uncultured Chitinophagales bacterium
ACGTACGTATCGGCGGCAACAAGCGAAGCTAGAGTTAGTAAAAGTCAAAAATCGCGAGAAACAATTGAGCAAACAACTGAAGGTACAATGGCAACAAGTAAAAAGTGCCTATTTAAGTGCTTATGAAAATTTTAAGACACAACAAGACAATTTAAAGTTGGCCCGCGATATATATCAGCAGGCGGTTACACGATATGAAGAGGGAATGTATGGTAATACAGAATTAGTTCAGACAGAAAATGATTATTTGGACACTCAACGCCAGTATATATCAGCTCTATCGAACTTATTAATAACAAAAGCAGAATTACAACGTGTTTTGGAACAATATGATACACCTTAGAATTGGTCTTATTTCTCTATGCCTGGTAACAATGTTATGGGGGCTTCAGGCCTGTCAATTTATGCAAAATGAACCTCAGAATAAGGAGAAGCGTTTGCGGCAGTTAAAGCAAAAAAAACAAAATATAACCGAACAGATTCAGGCTTTGGAACAACAGATCAAAACAAATGACACTACTCAATCTTCGCATGAACAATTAACCCTTGTTAATACTCATACTCTTACCCCTCAGGTTTTTCGGCATTATATGGAAGTGCATGGCAGTGTCGAAGCCAAACAAAACTTACGGATCACACCCGAGATCAGTGGTCGGATTGACCGGATTTATGTAGAGGAAGGGGATAGAGTGCAAAAGGGGGAACAGTTGGTGGCGTTAAATAAAGATATAATTCGTCAGAATATTGAAGAGGTAAAAACTTCTTTGAGTTATGCTAAAACAGTCTATGAGCGTCAAAAGAATTTGTGGGAGAAGGATATAGGCTCTGAAATAGAATACCTCCGGGCTAAAAACCGGAAGGAAGAGTTGGAACAACGGTTAACAACATTACAAACGCGCTTAAATAAATCTGATATCAAAGCTCCTGTGGCCGGGACAGTGGATGATATATTGTTGGAAGAAGGGGAGATGGCCAACCCGGCTCAACCCATGATTCGGTTGGTAAATTTTGATAAGCTCTATGTTAATGCCGATGTGTCAGAGGCCCATTTAGGAGAGATTCACAAGGGGGATACCGTGAAAGTAATTTTTCCTGCTCTTGGAAAGGTTCAACGAGAAAAGGTTATACATATTGGCCAGGTCATTAATCCCAATAGTCGCACTTTTCCCATAAAAGTGACCCTGTCACAGGAAGAAGAGATATTGAAGCCGAACTTAATGGCTCTCATAAAGATCAATGATATGGTGAAGGATAGTGCCATTGTGGTTCCGTCTCACATCATACAACAGGATGTTAAGGGAGATTATTTATTTGTTGTTGACCAGGATACCACTCCCGCTCAAGCAAGAAAAAAATATGTTTCAACGGGCACTTATTATGGAGGGCAAGCTTTGATAAAAGAAGGATTACAAGCCGGAGAGCAAATTGTAGTAGGGGGGTATAACGAGATGACCGATGGAAGGAAGATAGCGATAGGAAACAATAAAAAACAGTCGACCGGTAAATCCGGGAGTTTATCCCCCCCTTCTTCTACAAAAGAGGGAGAGGCTGCTTCCGTTCCATCGACCTCGAATAACTAATGCTGGCAATTAAACCAAGTACAGGTAGTTTTTTTCTATTATAAATCTTCTAGTGTTCTATGGCTAATAAGCAGCAGAAAGATGTGATACGAGAATTTGGGTTGACCAACCTTTCGGTGCGTAACCGGACCGTTGTTATCATTTTAACTATTTTGATGGCGGTAACGGGATTCTATTCATATTTTTCTATGCCTAAGGAACAATTTCCTGAAGTTAAGCTGCCTACCATATATATCCGCACCCCCTATGCCGGAACGGCTCCTTTTGACATAGAAAACTTGGTTACACAACCCCTGGAGCAGGAGATAAAGGGGGTTAGTAAGGTAAAAGAGATCAAATCTACTTCCGTACAGGATATGTCCATCATTACGGTGGAGTTTCAATCTGATGTCACTTCAAATAAGGCCAAACAGGATGTTAAGGATGCGGTAGACCGGGCGGAACCAGAATTGCCTTCTGACTTGGACGAGGATCCCCGGGTGATGGAAGTAAACACTTCTGAAATACCTGTTATGAATGTGAATATAGCGGGGGATATTCCGCAAGAACAACTCAAAGAACATGCTGAGGATTTGCAGGATGAGTTCGAGGCACTCCGTCAAATAGACGAAGCCCAAATGCGGGGTGCTCCGGAACGAGAGGTCGCTGTAAAAATTGACCCCTATAAAATGCAAGCCCGGCAAGTAAGCTTTAACGATGTT
Organism: uncultured Chitinophagales bacterium; assembly: GCA_964538595.1. GTDB lineage: Bacteria > Bacteroidota > Bacteroidia > Chitinophagales > CAZIGO01 > CAZIGO01. The sequence goes on from CAZIGO010000062.1 coordinate 2,282, forward strand.
GAAACTGCTATCAAGCGGGAAAATACCTCCTTATCTGCCGGTGAGTTAGAGGTAGAAAATTACAATCGTTCATTACGGGTTTCCGGCGAATTTGAAGAGGTACAAGAGATGGGCAATATTATCGTAAAACATGAACGGGGCAATATTGTTTATCTGAAAGATATTGCTCAATCAGTAATGCAATTTCAAGATCGTACCAGTATAGCCCGGGCGGATGGGGAACCGGTTATCTCGCTTGATATTATTAAACAAAGTGGCGAGAACTTGATATTAGCTGCCCAGGAAATAGAACGCCTTATTAAGGAAGCGAAAAAAAATAAATTGCCCTCGTCTGTTACGATAACTACTACTAATAATCAAGCTGACCGGACTAATCAAATGCTGGCAAATTTAGAAAGTAATATTACTTCGGGGGTAATATTGGTAGTGATGGTGCTCTTGTTCTTCTTAGGATTACGGAATGCTTTGTTTGTTGGAGTCGCTATTCCCCTCTCAATGTTTACGGCTATCATGTTATTGTATGCAGCTGGTGTGACTATGAACATGGTAGTGCTCTTTGCTCTTATATTGTCGTTGGGGTTATTGGTGGATAATGGTATTGTAGTGGTGGAGAATATTTATCGTTTAATGGAAGAGGGGTATTCGCCTATTAAGGCAGCGCGTGAGGGAGCCGGCGAAGTAGCTTGGGCTATTATTGCTTCTACAGCTACGACTGTCGCTGTTTTTGTGCCGCTGGCTTTCTGGAGTGGCATCGTCGGCGAATTTATGAAGTATTTGCCTATTACTCTTATTATTGTTTTGGCTTCCTCGTTATTTGTAGCATTAGTTATTAATCCGGTCCTGACATCTTTCTGGATGCGGGTACAGAAAAACCAGGAAACAAATATCAAAAAGACCCTGTATGTTTTTATTAGTTTTTTGGTTATTGCAGGGATGTGTTATTGGTCAAATTATTTTACCGCTGGTGGTTTGGCTATCGTGATCGGTACTATAGCAGTACTGAATGTATTTATTCTTTCTCCCCTTTCGATGTGGTTCCAGAATACCTTGCTCATTAAAGTTGAGACAGCATATAATAAATTTATTCGTTTAGCTTTACGAGGGGCTAACCCCTATTTGTTTTTAGGAGGAACGGTATTGGTGTTAATACTTTCGGTAGGTGCATTTATATGGGATCGTCCGCCCGTCAACTTTTTCCCCGATAATAAACCGAATTTCCTTAACATTTACGTGGAGTTGCCGGTCGGCGCCAATATTCATTACACCGATTCCGTCACCCGGGAAGTAGAAAAAGAAGTGATGGATATTATATCGCCGTATGAAGATATTGTCGAAGTGGTATTGGTCAACGTAGGGAAGGGAGGAAGTCATCCGATGGAACGTAATGCGCAGGGCAACCCTTCCAATAAAAGTAAAATCGTAGTGGCTTTCGTGGAATATGAGCAACGGAAAAACTATTCGACCGGGGCCATTATGAAAAAAATTGACCAAAACTTATCCGATTTACCCGGGGTTTCTATCAGTGTAGAAAAAAATCGTATGGGCCCCCCTGTGGGCAATCCCATCAATATGGAGATCAGTGGTGCTAACTATAAGAAACTTATTGCACTCTCTCAAGATATTAAATCGTATATAAACCAATTTAATATTCCGGGTATTGAAGAATTGAAGTCAGACCTAAAAACGGGTAAACCTGAATTATTAGTGAATATCGACCGGGAAAAAGCCCGACGTTTTGGGGTATCTACTGCCCAGATCGGTAGTGCTCTTCGCACCGCCTTGTATGGAAAGGAAGTATCAAAATTTAAACAAGAAGGTGATGATATCCCCATCATGGTGCGCTTGGGAGAAGAATATCGTAATCAAGTACATACTTTGATGAACCAGTATATCACTTTTCGCAACAAATCAACGGGACAAATTGTGCAAATACCAATTTCTGCTATAGCGGACTTGAAATATAGCACCACTTTTAGTTCTGTGAAGCGGAAAGATCTAGATCGTGTTATTACGCTTTATTCTAATGTTCGAGAAGGGTATAATGCCAATGCTACAGTTAATTCTATTAAAAAAGTGCTCGAAAATTATGATATGCCCGATGGATATAATTTGAGATTTACAGGGGAACAAGAGGAGCAATCAAAGGCTTCCAATTTTCTCTCCAATGCCCTCATTATTGCTGTTTCATTAATATTGTTTATCATCGTCGGCCAGTTTAACTCAATTTTGAAACCTGTGATTATAGTGACCACTGTCATATTTAGTACGATTGGTGTTTTCTTGGGTATTATTACTTTCGATATGAATTTTGTCATTATTATGACCGGCATCGGCATTATTTCGTTGGCCGGTATTGTCGTTAACAATGCCATCGTGCTCATAGATTATATAGATTTAATGTTGGAACGTCGCATGGAAAAACGGGGGGTAAAGCACTTGAATGCCCTTCCCTATGCAGAACTTAAAGAAGGTATTATTGAAGGAGGACAAAAGCGTCTACGCCCTGTACTATTAACAGCTATCACTACTATATTAGGGTTGATTCCTTTAGCGGTGGGAATGAATATAGATTTCCAGGGATTGATCGCTTCTCTGCGCCCTGATTTATACTTTGGAGGCAATAGTAAAGTGTTTTGGTCCCCTATGGCTTGGACGGTTGTATATGGTTTGGTCTTTTCTACTTTTTTAACACTGATTATTGTGCCCGTGATGTATTTGTTGGCCGAGTTATTGAAGCGCTGGTTAGCGCGCTTAAACATATTTTGATTCCTTTAAATAATATTTATCTTTGTCGTTCCATGTTTATTTTACGAATGTTCTGTATTCTTATTTTTTGTTTCCCCGCATTTATAGCCGCCCAGTCTTCTCTGGAAAAAGGGGTTCAGTGGTACAAAAAGCGGGCGAAAGGAGCTACCGGTATTAAAGCCCGGCAAGCACCTATCAATAAAGCTATTAAGCATTTGGAAAAAGCAGTAGGGGCGGAAGGAGTGACTCGAAAAGAAGCTACTTTTTTATTAAAAAGCTACTATTTTAAAGGCACTTATGCTTTACATGATAATGATATGAAACAGAAAGTGTTTGCCAAAGGCAAGGGAAAGGGAGAAAAATTTAAAGAACAGTATCCCGATCATGCCCCGATACTTTTTTGGTATGGAGCCAACTTGGGGCGATGGGGAGAAGCCTACGGGGTAGTTGCAGCAGCCCGGGAAGGTTTAGCGGATAAAATGAGAAAAATATGTAAAAAAATCATCGCCTTGGATGAACAATTCCAGGGAGGGGGCGGATATCGGGTATTGGCCCAAGTGCATTTTCAATCTCCTTATATTCCGATGGTATTGAGTTGGCCTTCCAATGAGAAAGCGATCAAATATATGGAAAAAGCCCTTCAAATTGCCCCCGATAATCCGAACAACAAGTTGCAATATGGTAAAATATTGAAGTATGAAGGGTATGAAGAAAAAGCTAAACCCTATTTGGAAGAAGTAGCTTCTCTTACACCCGACCCGGATCAATTATTGGAGAACAAACGATTGAAAAAAGAAGCTAAAAAGCTGTTGCAGGATTATTGATTATACGTCGTCTTGCTTTGATTTATCGCTCTTATCAGAAAAAAGTACTTGCTGAAAATCTAAATTAAAGGAACGGCGGTGATAGGGAGTGATGCCGTGGGCATTGATAGCTTTGCGGTGGGGAGGGGTGGGATAGCCTTTATTACTTTCCCATTCATATACGGGATATTCATTATGTAATTCTTCCATATATTCATCCCGGTATGTTTTGGCTAATATGGAGGCAGCGGCGATACTGTAATATTTACTATCTCCCTTAATAATACATTCATGCGGAATAGAAGGATGGGGGGTAAATTGGTGACCGTCTATTAATAAATACTGTGGTTGAGGAATTAATTGTTCAACGGCCCGGTGCATTGCTTCAATTGATGCGTTTAAAATATTGATTTCATCAATTTCTTTATTATCCACAGCGGCAATGGCCCAACTAATGGCTTCTTGTTTAATGACTTCCCGCAATTTCAAGCGCTCTTCGGGAGTTAATTTTTTAGAGTCATCCAACTTAGAATGAGTAAAATCAGGCGGCAATATAACAGATGCGGCATATACCGGACCTGCTAAACATCCTCTCCCCGCTTCATCGCATCCTGCTTCTCGTTGCTTCGTATGTCGGTAGGAGTGTAAGGACATAAAGGCTAAAATAAGTTTATATCCGAGATTTTAATAATCCTAATAAATAAAGGGGATTTTTGATGGTGAAAACAGCATTAAGCTCCTCTATCATTTATTACCTATTATCTAACTTAAAATAATATAAGTGTTTAAACATTCGGTTAATTTTTGAACCTTAGGAAGAAAGCATTAAATTGGAAACCAAGTGGTTGGTTTTATAATCTAAAAAGAAAGGCAGCGGGATAAACTATCTTTGCTAATCAGTATTGCTGAAATAAATGGGATAAATTGGGAATATTTATTGAAATACTACGAGGATTGTTGGGGATGGGGGTCTTGTTATTATTAGCTTTTTTGTTGAGCTATAAAAAGCGGCAGATTGATTGGCGTTTAGTCGGAGTAGGATTGGGAATTCAATTGTTGTTTGCGCTCATTATTTTGCGGGAAGGTATGTTGAGTTATGGAGGGATGGCGGTGTTGGGATTGTTGATTATATTTTATGTATTAAAAGAGGATATAGAGAAAGTAGGTACCTTTAAAGCAGTGAGTTTTATAACCGGCGGAAGTTTATTGGTAGGCGGTTTGTTAATCAATTTTCCTCCTCTACCTTCTTACGTTTTAATAGCCGTGGTTGCAATACTTATTATTTGTCGGATGTTCAAAAAGTGGGGGTATTATCGGTATACGGGGGGGGTGATGGTGGTATCGGGGATAGCCTTATTATATGTTAGAGGATGGCATGGACCCTATTTGTTTGAGATTATGAGTAATAAAGTGGGGTATTTTTTGAGTTTATCTGACTATGGCGCTCAATTTCTTTTTGGCAATTTAGCGAAGTCCCAGTATTTTAACCCGGAGAACCCCGACTATTGGCCAGGGTTCGGTTTTCAGTTTGCCTTCAAAGTGTTGCCGACGATCGTATTTTTTGGCGGTTTTATGTCTATATTGTATTATTTGGGAGTTATACAGCGGATTGTGTTAGCATTGAGCCGATTTATGCGCTGGTTGATGGGGACTAGTGGGGCTGAAACGCTCTCCTGTAGTGCAAATATATTTGTCGGACAAACAGAAGCCCCTCTACTTATTAAACCGTTTTTGAAAGGAATGACGCGGTCTGAACTTCTAACGATCATGGTCGGCGGTTTTGCTACCATAGCTGGTGGGGTACTGGCCGGTTATATAGCTATGGGCATTCCAGCGGGTCACCTGATTGCTGCCACAGTAATGTCGGCTCCGGCAGCGCTTGTTATCGGGAAGATAATTTATCCCGAAGTAGAACATTCTCAAACAGCAGGTGATGTCACGATGCCTGAAATAAAAGAAGGAAATAATATTGTAGAGTCAGCAACTGATGGAATTTTAGATGGTTTAAAGTTAGCGGTTAATGTAGGGGCTATGTTATTGGGTTTTATTGCGCTCATTGCAGTGTTAGATGTAGTACTGAATTGGATGGACAGTATTGTGGATGGACAGTGGTGGGGAGGAACTTATGTAACTTATCAAGCAGGAGAAATGTCACCGGCCAATGGGGAATATACGGGTATCTTCCCGGGTTCCTTACAAACGTTGTTTGGTACTTTACTTCGCCCGTTGGCGTGGATAATGGGGGTTCCCTGGCAAGATGCTTATAACGTGGGCGATTTATTAGGAATAAAAATTACACTTAATGAATTCGTTGCTTATGGTAAGTTAGGAAGTTATTTACAGGGCGATACACTTACAAAAAAAGCGGAAATTATTGCTACTTATGCTTTGTGTGGTTTCGCGAACTTCTCTTCTATCGGAATACAATTGGGGGGATTGAGTGCTTTGGCACCTACCCGTAAATCGGAGTTGGCTCAAATAAGTTGGCGGGCTATGTTTGGAGGAGCGCTAGCTTCTTGGCTTACGGCTACAATAGCGGGGGTGTTATTGTAATATTGACACTCCACCATAAAAAAACCCCCATCTGGTGTTTAAGTCACCAAATGAGGGAAATTAATAAGATAGAGACAGGCGAGAAATCAGGACAAATTAACTAGTTGTCCTGTTCCTTTTTATCTTTATCTTCCTCATCAACTTCTTCATATTCTACATCTTGCACATCTTCTCCATCCTGGCCTTGTTGCTGACCGTTGCCTTGTTGTTGACCAGCTCCGGCAGCTCCACCAGCAGCGGCACCTTCAGCTCCTCCTTGTTGAGCAGCTTGATACATTTCTTGAGAAGCTTCTTCCCAAGCATTGTTCAGCTTCTCCATGTGCTTTTCTATCGCCTCTAAATCTTCTTCTTCCTTAGCCTCTTTTAGATCATCTTTCGCATCTTTAATAGCTTGTTTCTTTTCGTCAGGAAGTTTATCGCCGTATTCATCAAGCTGTTTTTCAGTATTCCACACTAAGGTGTCGGCTTCGTTAATTTTTTGGATGCGCTCCTTCTTCTTCTCGTCTTCTTCAGCATGTCTTTCTGCATCTTTCTTCATTTCTTCTATCTCTTCTTCACTGAGGCCTGTAGAACCTTCAATGCGGATACTTTGCTCTTTACCGGTGCCTTTATCTTTGGCCGATACATTCAATATACCGTTGGCATCGATATCAAAGGTTACCTCAATTTGCGGAGTGCCGCGAGGAGCAGGAGGAATACCATCTAAATGGAATTTACCCAATGTACGATTGTCTTTAGCCATGGAGCGTTCTCCTTGTAAGACATGTACCTGCACTGATGTTTGATTATCAGCAGCCGTAGTGAATGTTTCCTTCTTCTTGGTGGGAATAGTGGTGTTAGCTTCGATTAATTTAGTGTTAACACCTCCCATCGTTTCAATACCAAGCGACAATGGAGTAACATCGAGCAGGAGTATATCGTCTACATCACCACCAAGAACACCACCTTGAATAGCAGCTCCTAACGCTACTACTTCGTCAGGGTTGACGCCTTTGTGCGGATCTTTGCCAAAGTATTCCTTCACTTTCTCTTGTATTTTAGGAATACGCGTGGAACCTCCTACTAATATTACTTCGTCTATATCTGAAGGCTCCTTGTTGGCGTCTTTCATAGCTTTCTTGCAGGGATCGATCGTTTTTTGTACGATATCGTCAATGAGTTTTTCAAACTTAGATCGTGTTAATTTTTTCACTAAGTGTTTGGGCTTGCCTTCCACCGCTGTTACATAGGGAAGATTGATCTCAGTTTGTTGGGTGCTTGACAACTCTATCTTCGCTTGTTCAGCAGCTTCTTTCAATCGCTGTAATGCCATCTTGTCTTCTCGTAAGTCAATGCCTTCTTCTTCTTTGAACTCATCGGCTAACCAGTCCATTATAATCTGATCAATATCGTCACCTCCCAGGTGAGTATCACCACTGGTCGACTTCACTTCAAATACTCCGTCACCCAATTCAAGGATGGAAACATCGAAAGTACCGCCTCCTAAATCGTAAACAGCTACTGTAATGTCTTCTTTCTTATCTAAGCCATAAGCTAAAGAAGCAGCGGTAGGCTCATTAATAATTCTTTCTACCTCTAAACCAGCAATTTCACCCGCTTCTTTTGTTGCCTTACGCTGAGCATCATTAAAGTAAGCTGGTACCGTAATGACGGCGCCATGCACCTCTTCGCCTAAATAGTCTTCTGCCACTTTCTTCAAATTTTGAAGTATGATGGCGGATATTTCCTGGGGCGTATATTCCCGGTCCTGAACTTTTACCTTTACTGTGTTACTACCTCCTTCTATAATTTCGTAGGAAACGTCGGAGGCTTCCTTCTTTACCTCTTTATAGCGACGTCCCATAAATCGTTTAATAGAGGAGATAGTGTGGTCGGGGTTAGTAATGGCCTGTCGTTTGGCCGGATCTCCTACCTTACGTTCCCCGTCTTCCAGAAAGGCTACTACTGACGGGGTAGTTCGATTGCCTTCTTCATTTTGAATAACGGTAGGATCATTCCCTTGCATAACTGCTACACAAGAGTTTGTCGTACCCAAGTCTATGCCGATAATATTTTTTTTGGCTTGTTTCTTCTTTTTCTTTTTGTCGTCCTTTGCCATAATTTTGAATTTTTAATTTCTAAAATTAGCTAAAATTGTAGGTCAATTAACTGGTAGTATGGATGCAATAGTTATGCCAATTGTCAGCATAGGGGACATCATTGCAATTTTGACATATTAAAGGCAGGTAAAAAACCGATAATGACAAAAAGGCAGAGCGGTTGGGTAAGTGTTTAGCGGATTATCGGCAATTAGCTTCTGCTTGGCCACTGCAATAATCGTCAATAAAATTGGTTGAGTTAGATAAGGAACCGTGAGCCAGGGTATCAACACTCTCGGCATTGAGATAGGTGCTATCAATAGTTTGGGCAGTTCGGGATGCAAATATTCCCCGACCATTATTAACATTGGTATAGTTTGAGGTCGCTTGAGATTGGGATAGCCCCCGGCCCTGCGCTTTATTGGCTTTTATATATTTATTCATCTCTTTACTGCCGGCGTATACGATATAATCTACCCTGCAGCTGATATAATTTTTACCCGCATCGTTGAATTTTCCCTGGTTTTGACGTATGAAGCTAAAAAATTGTCCCTTCTCAAGCCGGTAACACAGGTCGTCACGACATTCTAACTGTTCCTTGTTAGTACGATTGAAAATGGGAATTGACAAAGTGTCTTCTTGCCGGCTTCCGTTAGAATGCTCAACGGTATAAATAAAGTCCAACTGTAATTGGTAGGCAGCAGCATGTTCGGTGGGCTCCCATTCCACTTTTTGTAATTCTGTATAGTCTATGCAATTAAAGGTGACAAAATTATTCGGTTGGATAAATTTAATATTTTGAATTGCCGGAGTTTCAGCGGTTACGTTTTCCGCGGTGTCCGATGTATTGATCACGAGTTGGTAGTAGTGGCCAGGGGTGATATTATAATCGGTAAAGTACAGCTTCTGTTTTGGGTGATGAAAGACGCCCTCTTCTTTATTGTGTTTAATAATCGAACGAAGGGGAATATAGTCATTAACAGTATCTTCTTTGGCAGAAGAGGTATATTCGATTAGATAAGCTTCGAGATCTTCATAATAGTGGGGGGAGTATTGCTCTGCCTTTTCTTCTACTTCGCCTTTCGGCAAAAAGGCCTTGTTGATTTTTATAAACTGCGTATCCTGCTGGGGGTTAAGTAATCCATAAACAATAGTAATATCTTTGTAATCGGCATTTAGATTAACATCATTGGAGCAGTTGTAAAGCAAGCTACAACAGAATAAGAAAAGAGGTATTAGTATATACCGCATAAGAAAGCTAAATTAATGAAATTTGAATAAGAGCGAAAATTTTTACTAATTTCTTATATCTCCCATTCACGGATTTATGAGGAAAAAGTGAATCGCGCCCGTGTTATTTTTAAGAATTATACTGGAAAGTGTTAAGTCCGCATTTTATGAACTTTGGAATAATAAGTTGCGTACTTTTCTTTCGCTCTCGGGAGTAACGATTGGTATCTTTGCTATTATTGCGGTATTGAGTGGCGTCGATAATATTGAACGAAAAGTACGGCGGAGTGTTACTCAGTTAGGAACGAATGTCGTTTTTGTACAGAAATGGCCGTGGACGTTTGGGTCGGATTATAAATGGTGGGAGTATTTAAAACGGCCCTTGCCGCAATACGAAGAATACCGGGAATTACAAAAAAAGCTGAATACGGCC
>CAZIGO010000063.1:0-6926 GCA_964538595.1 uncultured Chitinophagales bacterium
GACAATGTATTTGTCGGTCATAGCGTAACTTTTATAAATGATCGTTATCCCCGGTCCGTAACAGAAGAAGGCGACATGCAAGGAGATGAAGATTGGGAAGTCGTCGAAACAGAAGTCAAGGAAAATGCTTCTATAGGGAGTGGCGCTACTATCCTTTGTGGCGTAACCATCGGAGAGAATGCTATTGTGGGGGCGGGTGCCGTGGTAACCAAGGATGTGCCGGCAGATACTATTGTTGCCGGTAATCCGGCGAAACCGCTTCGTACTGTTAAATAATTGAATCAAAGATAGATGCCGACGGCGAATACCATGCTTATTGGTGCCCAAAAGGCGGGTTCTACCTCTCTATTTCAGTGGTTAGGGCAACACCCGGATATATTTGCCCCTTACTATGTAAAAGATTTGCCTTTTTTTACATCTGATCAATATAAAAATAAAGAAGCGACGTATTACCGGCAACTCTTCCAAGAATGGGGAGCCGAGAAGATCGGGATAGGGTGTGATGTCAATTGTTTATTTTTCCCTGAAACGCCCCAACTTTTGCATCAATTTAATCCTTCCCTTCAGTTGATAGTTATACTCCGTCATCCGATCGATCGGGCCTTTTCTGCTTATAAGTATGCCGTACAACGATGTTTGGAAGATAAATCGTTTGAACAGGCCATCCATGAAGAGCTGGAAGGGCAACGATATTACAGCCGGTATCAATCGGCGCAGCTTAATTATATTTCCCATGGCTACTATTATCAACAAATACAACGCTATCTACAATATTTCTCACGGGATCAGCTCTTTATAGGGTTGTTTGAAGAAATGCGGGAGGATGTGAAGGGGTTTATGAAACGTCTTTTTCGGTTTTTGTCCGTTGACCCGTCGATTGATCTATCTTTTAAACCGGCTAATCCTTCGATGGGCGGCTATCGGTTCAAATTTATTAATCAATTTTTATTCCAGGAAAGTGTACGGGAAAATCCCTGGATCACCGGTATCTTCAACTTATTTCCCCTCATTACCCGCTATAAATTACGTCGTACATTGTATTTACAACTTACTAAGCTTAATAAAAAGAAGGCCACCTTTTCTCCGCCTTCTGCTGCGATAAAAAAGCAACTATATGAGGTCTATCGATCTGAGGTAGGGCGATTATCTGAATTGTTAGATAAAGACCTGGAGGCTTACTGGTTTCGTAATTAGGGAGAACAGTTTTTTGGGAGCAAACGATTAATTATTAATTTAGCAGTCATTTGTATCAAAATTAAAATAACAGCATGATCAATATCGGTGTTATCGGTTACGGCTACTGGGGACCCAATTTAGTGCGAAATTTTGTAGTCAACGAAGACTGTAACATGAAAATGGTGGCCGATAATCGTTCGGAACGGTTGGAGCTTGTTAATAAATATTATCCTTCTATTGAGACGGTAGAAGAGGGGGAAGCATTAATTAACAATCCGGAAATCGATGCGGTGGTAGTAGCTGTACCGGTATCGCTACATTATCCTTTAGCCAAAAAGGCCTTAGAAGCCGGTAAACATGTGTTAGTAGAGAAACCCTTGACTACATCAGTAGAAGAAGCAGAAGAGTTAATAGAGATCGCTCATGATAAGGACTTAACCCTTATGGTCGATCATACTTTCTTATATACCGGTGCTGTGCAAAAGATGCACGATCTTATTCAAAAAGGGGAGATAGGTAATATCGAATATTTCGACTCGATCCGCATTAACCTCGGCCTATTTCAATCTGATATTAATGTGATTTGGGATTTAGCGCCGCATGACTTATCTATTTTGCAGTTAATAAAAGATGAAACTCCGACCAGTGTAGTAGCGACCGGTATTTCCCATACTAATAATAATATCGAAAACCTGGCCTATCTGACGTTAAAGTTTCAATCTAATATGATCGCTCACTTTAATTGTTCCTGGACGTCTCCGGTAAAGATACGTAAGATCCTTATTGGGGGCGATGAAAAAATGATTGTCTATGATGATGTAGAGCCGACGGAAAAAGTAAAGATTTACAATACCAGCTATCGTGTGAAGCCGGTATCTGACGAACAACGTCACAATATACTGGTCGATTACCGGGTCGGAGATATTTCAATTCCAAAAGTAGAAAACAAAGAAGCGCTGGCGGGCCTTGTCGAAGATTTTGTCGGGGCTATTGATAAAGGGAAAACGCCTATTTCAAACTGGGAAAGTGGATTAGAAGTAACTAAAACATTGGTTTCAGCCCAGCAATCCCTTAAAGAAGGCGGTAAAGAAATACAATTAAAATAGACTAAAATATTATGGCTCAAGAAATACCTTTCTTTGATTTAGCTCAACAATATCAATCTATTAAAGAAGAAGTACAAGATGCATTGGTAGCGGTGATGGAAGATACAGCTTTTGCAGATGGCCCGTTTGTCGCTTCGTTTGAAAACAACTTTGCCGATTTTTGTGATACAGCTTACGCGCTGGGGGTGAACAGTGGTACGGATGCGATTCATTTGGCTTTACGGAGCCTTGGCATCGGAGAAGGTGATGAAGTGATTGTGCCTGCCAATACATTTATAGCATCGGTATGGGGGATATCGTATGTTAATGCTACGCCGGTTTTTGTCGACTGTGACCCGGCTACATGGAATATTGATTCTACTCAATTAGCAGAAAAGATTACGGATCGCACCAAAGCTATTATCGGTGTCCACCTGTATGGCCAACCCTTTGAGGTAGAAGCGGTACAAAAAATAGCCCGTGAACACAACATCTATCTTATTGAAGATTGCGCCCAAGCTCACGGGGCCCAATATAAAAATCAACCCGTCGGGAGTTTTACGAAGGTGGGCTGTTTTAGCTTTTACCCCGGTAAAAATCTGGGCGCCTATGGTGAAGCGGGGGCTATAACTACTGATGATGAAAAGTTGGCAGATCATATCGATATGCAACGCGACCAAGGGGCCCGGGAGAAATATGTCCATGAAGTGCTTGGTTTTAACTTACGTATGGATGGTTTCCAGGGAGCAGTCTTAGATGTTAAGCTTCCTTATTTATCACAATGGAACGAGCGCCGGCGACATATTGCTCAACGTTACCGTACGGAAATTGATAATAAAGCTATTCACTTTCAACATATCCCTGAACATATCACGCCCGTGTATCATCTAATGGTAGCTACCGTCAAAGATCGCCCCCATTTCCGGAGCTATTTAGAGGAGCACAATATCGGTACAGCGCTCCATTACCCGATTCCCTGTCATTTACAGGAAGCCTATAGCCACCTGGGTTATCAAGCCGGTGATTTTCCCAACGCGGAATATTTAGCGGAACACTGTGTATCATTACCTATGTTTCCTGAACTAACAGAAGAACAAGTCAACCGCGTTATCTCGGTAATCAACGATTATGAAGCGCCCGACTCCTGATTTTTACATGCGTTCGGGTAATTTAATACCTAATAATTGCATGGCTGATTTGATAGTCTGGGCCGTATATCGTGATAATTGAATGCGAAAAGCGGTACTTTGCTCTTCATCGGCATTTAATATGGGGACCTCCGCATAGAACTTGTTGTAACATTTCGCCAATTCATAGCTAAAATGGGCTATGTTGGAAGGAGCATAATTTTGGGCAGCATCAGCGACAGCGTCGGGCAGCTTAGCATTTTCAATGATCAGTTCTCGCTCTAATGACAGCAGGTCGGTATAGTTTTCCGCTGCTATTTCTTCTTCCAAATCTTTAAATCGAGCTTCAAATTTGCGCAGTACGGATTGGATACGCGCATAGGTATATTGGATAAAGGGACCGGTATGTCCTTGAAAGTCAATCGTTTCTTCGGGATTGAACATAATATCCTTTTGGGATTCCACTTTTAACAGGTGAAATTTTAGGGCGCCAAGGCCGATCATTTTGTATAATTTAGCCGCTTTTTCTTTTTTCAGGTCCGGTACTTTACCTCGCTCACGCGTATATTCTCGTGCTGTATCGATCATTTCTTGAATGAGGTCATCAGCATCTACAACAGTACCCTCTCGAGACTTCATTTTGCCACTGGGGAGTTTTATCATCCCGTACGATAAATGGTAAACTCCATCAGCAAAGGGTTTATCAAGCTTGTCGAGAATGGCTCGCAATACCTTGAAATGATAATTTTGTTCACTACCGACCACATAAATACAGCGCCCCATCTTAAACTTCTCATACCGTTGCTGAATAGTGCCCAGATCTTGCGTAATATAGACAGACGTTCCATCCTCTCTTAATAGCAGCTTCTTATCGAGATCGTAGTCGGAAAGATCAACCCATACAGATCCATTCTGGGCCCGGTAAAAGACTTCTTTTTCTAAGCCTTCCTGCACAACAGCTTTTCCTTCTTTATAAGTCTCTGATTCGTAATCATATTCATCGAAGATGATTCCCATACTTTTATAAGTTTCTTCAAACCCTTCATACACCCAGCTGTTCAGCTTTTCCCAAAGAGCTATTACCTCCTCATCGCCGCGCTCCCATTGACGTACCAACTGTTGGACTTCACGGGCCAAGGGAGCTTCTTTTCGAGCTTGTTTTTCAGATAATCCCTCTTGTTGGAGCTCTTCAACCTGTTTTTTGAGGGCTTCGTTGTACTTAACATAGTAATCTCCCACCAATTGATCACCTTTTACATCAGCTTGTTCAGGGGTTATCCCTTCTCCCCATTTTTGCCAGGCTAAAATTGATTGAAAAATTTGTCGTCCCCGGTCATTGAATAGGTTAACTTTAATAGTACGATAACCATAGGCTTCTAAAGTTTGTGCTAATGCAAACCCGAGCAAATTGTTGCGGATATGGCCTAAATGTTGAGGTTTGTTGGTATTCGGAGAAGAGAATTCAACTAATATAGTATCTTCTTTTTGAGGAAAATGCCAGTATCCCGGGTCTTCTAAGGCGGTAAAAAGAGTAGCGGTCCAATACTCATCAGCAATAACCACGTTGAGGAACCCCTGAATGACGTTGAATTTTTCTACCTCTTCTAAATTCTCCTCGAGGTATTGGCCCACTGCTTTTGCGGTTTGAGGAGGAGAAGCTTCGGTATGCTGGGTGAGCGGAAAACAAACGACAGTCAGATCCCCCTCAAACTCTTTTTTCGTATCATTAATAATAACTTGATCCGGGGAAAGTTTGGTACCGTGCTGTTCAGAAAGATAGTGCGAAACTTGATTTTTAAGAATAGATTTGATTTGCATAAAAGCGGTTTATTCTTTGTAGAGTGAGATGGTGACAACTATATAACATTCCGGTTTTAGCGTATATTCCCGTAACGGATACGGTCTCATTTGTTCGGTATAGTAGTCTTAATGGCATTATTTAAAATATGGAGGCTTTGCCGGGCCATTGCATTTTGCGCATCTAATAAAGGATTTATTTCGGTAACTTCCAAGCAACAAACGCGATGATCTTCCATAAAAGCGGTGAGTAATTGATCAGCTTCTTTTGCTGTTATCCCATTATCGGCAGGCGTTCCCGTGCCTTTTGATACACTTGGGTCCATACTGTCTACATCAAAGGAAATATAAATTTTATCGCAAGGCTCAAGTTGTTGATATACTTGACTGACAATAGATTCGTAACCCTCCTGGCGGATATCGGATACCTCGTAATTCGTTATATTGTGCTCTTTCATCACCTTTTCTTCCGCGGCTTCTGTGTCGCGAACAGCTATATAGACGAAATCCTGCGGATGTACTTTGGGAGCTATACCACCGAGTTGTTTCAATTTTCGCCAAAACTCATCGGTCGTCTTATTAATATCGTTTTCCTGCATTTGCTCGTTATCTATATTAAAGGCAGCAGCTACCGGCATTCCGTGGACGTTGCCTGATGGAGTGGTATAAGGGGAGTGCAGGTCAGCGTGAGCATCAATCCAAATAGCCCCGATTCGCTGGTTGGGAAAGGCTGATTTAACACCGGACAGGGTACCAGCGGCGTTACTATGATCGCCCGAAATAACAAAGGTACGATCGCTTTGTTCCATACTTTGAGTCACTACATTGCATATCCGTTGGCATACCTGATAAACAGATTTTATTTTTTTAGCAGATGGACATTGAACAGGATGATACAAGGCCTGGTTTTCATGAGCAATATAGCGAAGGGGATAACTTTTAAATAGCGGGGTAGATGCATTTATGCTGGCAATTTCAAGTGCATCAGGACCTAAGCTGGCTCCCCGCGTGCCGGCTCCAATTTCAGATTTTACCCCTATAAATTCAATATTTTCCATATTTTTACCCATTATTGATTAGAATAAATGTAACAAATAATTGACTCAATTTAAGCAAATAATGAACTAATCTGCGAGAGAAAATAAAAAATAGAAAAGCCCATACTCTCTATGGAGAGCATGGGCTTTATAAGTTGAAGGACGCTAATTAGAGAGCTTATTCAATATCTATTTTATGGGCAGACTCCTTTTTAGCTTCCTCCTTTTTGGGTATTTGAATATGAAGTACGCCATCATCATATTTAGCGCTAATATCATTTGGTTTCACGCTATCGGGTAAGTTAAAGGACCTTTCAAAAGATTGATAGCTGAATTCTTTTCGGGTATACCGGCTATCTTCTTCCTCATCCTCATATTTATTTTCACCAGATATCGTCAAAACATTGTTCTCTACACTGACATCAAAATCATCCTTCGTCATGCCCGGAGCAGCAACCTCTATGTCATAATTGTTTTTGTCTTCTTTAACATTAATGGCCGGTACTTTATCAACCGGTTCATTTACTAAGCTATTGTCAAAGAAGTTTTCTAATACGTCATCAAAGGTTCGGGGCATCCAACGTTCGGGATCTCTCCATTTTCTGAGTACCATAGTTTTTTGTTTTTGGTTTACAAATGCTAAAAATTTCACTTTATATACTACAAACCGTATGCCAATTTCAATATTTTAGGGAGCAGGCCCC
>CAZIGO010000063.1:6936-11991 GCA_964538595.1 uncultured Chitinophagales bacterium
GCATTTATTACCCTTTATAAGTGTGTCATAATGACAAAATTGTAATATGATATGAGTATTTGGGAACAAACAACAACAATAGAAACATTAAACAGTTATAATAAAAACACCTTACAGGAAGTTTTGGATATTCGGTATACGGAATTAGGGGATAATTATCTTAAGGGCCGTATGCCGGTTAATGAAAAAGTACATCAACCTTATGGCTTATTACATGGCGGCGCCAGTGCCGCATTAGCGGAGACATTAGGCAGTATGGCGGCTCATTTATGCATTGATCCCAAACAGAATAAAGCTGTTGGCACCGATTTACATAGTCATCATTTACGTGGTAAACGGGATGGAATTATAACCGGTATAGCACAGCCGTTACATATTGGAAATAGTAGTCATTTGTGGGAAATAAAATTGTCCGATGAAAAGGAAAGGTTAGTCAATGCCAGTCAACTAAAAGTAGCAATTATTGAAAATCGAGACGATGATTAGACCATGTTTGTTTATATAGTTTTATTTAAACGCATTTAACGAGTATTTATATCGATGAGAAGCTGTTTTTAGCCTATAAATGGTAATTTTTGGCTTATATCCTTATATAGAGCCAATTGAAAATTATAAGATAGTAACTACCGGTCCATACTGATAAAACCGCTCATATCAAAAATATATGCTTAATGATTGTAGGCAGGAAACAAAATGAGTTTATTAAGCCTCATCTAATAGTGGAGTATCAATAATGTACCATAATAAAAAATTAATTAGCCAGGAATAGGTTCTATAAAATTAAGATTGTAATCTGTATGAATATCTTACGAATTATTCAGTAAATGTTAAAATAGCTGTTGATTATCTATTGTACGATTTCTTTCCATATGTAAATTTAAATGATATGGAAAGTGATTATGGTGAAACAGCTTATCATTTTTCCGCTACTTATTAAATTTTACCCATTTTGTCTTATAATTTATATTATGTTAAACAGTGAACATGAAAACTAAACAATACTGACAAGGATATATAATGAGTAATTTGTAACTACTCTACGTAAGGGGCAAAAAAATTATACTAACGATAAGGGTGAAATAGAAAATATAGATGTAGGGGAAATTATAAGAAGATCCGAGAAAGGGGTTGTTTTATTCCGTTCCCCCTTTCTCTTTTTCATTTTTAAGCTCTTTCAACCGTTCCTTCATTTCTTTATACTTCTCTTTACTATTTAATCGGGCATAAATGGATTTCAAGGCTTGTAACGTATTTTTATCCTTGGGTTTCAATTCTAAAGCCTTTTCTAAATAAGGCAAGGATTTATTAAAAAGTTCATTTCTTTTTCGCTTTAATTTATTGTATTTCGTTTCTTGATCAACACCAATATTATTCATTTTAGAAATAAGCTCTGTCGCTTCATTATAATACAATGCCCCTAAGTTGTATATAGCATCAAAATAATCTGATTTGATATCTATAGCTTTTTTGTAGGCGGTAACCGCAGAATCTACATAAGTTTCAGCTTTGACACTGTCTTTTTCTTTGCGCGCCAAATTTTCATAGGCAGTCCCCAGTGCAAATTGAATGTTAGGATTGGTGGAATCGACTTGCGTAGCTTTACGTAATTTGGGGACCATCTCGGTCAGTCGATCCAGTTCTAAATACAAATTCAACTCATCAATGATAAGACTTTTGTTGTCAGGAAACCGCTTTCTCCCCTGGCCTAGGACATACAAAGCGCTATCCATTTTTTCCTCTTTCTGGTAAATACGAGATAACGAACGGTAAACCGCGGCTTTATCATCGTATTTCATCGATACTAATTTCTTATATAAATTTTTCGCTGCTGTTATTTTCTCAGATCGTTGAGCAGCAAAAGCGGAACTCAAAATGAGGGCAGTATCATTAGGAAGGAGTTCTCGCGTATACTTAAACTTTTTGTAAGCATCTTCAAACTTCTTCTGATTATATGACTGGACGCCTGCCCGATACAAGTGGTTGGCCATAACTTTTAAATTTTTCTTGGCTTCTACACTGTAACGGTCTTTATCATCTAAATCTATGCATTTACGGAAAGCTTTATAAGCCTGAACTAACGGGGTGTCTACTTCTCCTTCAAAGTCTTTAGCCGTCCCTATTTTTAAATAAATTTGACCTTTATATAACCAGGTTTTCGGTTCATTTTTGGTCTTTTCATGCTCCACTGCCTTATCAATAGCCTTCTTAGCTTTTACAAGATTGCCATTATCTAAATGATTATAAGCGGTCTGCACATTATAAGGCTGACTAATTCCACTCTGTATCATAAAGGTAAGGAGTCCCAATACCAGTCCTATATTAAATAACTTCGCTTTCATAATTGTATTTTTAATTCACAAACAAACATAATGTATCTGGGTCAAAATTTGTACAAATATAACGTATTCCCCGAATTATTGTAAACACCTTTTAATCAAAAAGTTCCGGGGTTTCTCCACTGCTATCCCCTTCTTCATCGTTCTTTTGGTCGTTTTTGCTATTTTTATCCTTCTTGTTTTGTTTACCTTTCTTCCCTTTCTTTTTCTGCTTCTTAGATGATTTCTTTTTCTTATTCTTCCCCTTTTTCTTCTTTTTGTTTTTCTTTTTAGATGAGCTTTCACTATTGGCCTCAATGTCGATTTTGGCGACCGAAGCAATTTCATCGCCATCGTCTAATTTGATAAGACGAACTCCTTGTGTATTACGGCCCATGACACGAATATTGTCGAGTCCCATTCGTATGATCACGCCTGACCGGTTAATGATCATAATTTCGTTGTTCTCATCTACTCCTTTGAGTGAGATGACCTGCCCGGTTTTTTGGGTGGTATTCATGGTGATAACGCCTTTTCCCCCTCTATTGGTTTTTCTGTAATCGGACAAGCTAGAGCGTTTACCAAAACCTTTTTCCGAAACAACTAACACACCGATATCTTCAGAGTAAGCCGATATCATGCCAATTACTTCATCTTTATCATCGCTTAATTTAATTCCTCGTACGCCAGCTGCGGCACGTCCCATAGAACGAACAGCATCTTCATCGAACCGGATAGCCCGACCGGAGCGATTACCCAGAACGATTTCAGCATTGCCATTGGTGAGTTTAGCGCCATGCAGCTCATCCCCCTCTTTAATCTTAATAGCTTTGATACCCGTGCTTCGGGGATTGGAGAAAGCCTCCAGCTTCGTTTTCTTAACCACTCCCTTCTTTGTACAAAAGAAAACAAATTGATTTTGCAAGTATTCCTCATCTTCCAAATTATCGACTGTAATAAAAGCCTGTATCTTATCATCTTTCGGAATTTTGATAAGATTCTGGATAGCTCTTCCTTTTGCCTTTTTCGACCCTTCCGGTATTTCATGCACTTTCAGCCAAAAACATTGACCGGCTTGAGTAAAGAAGAGGATATAGCTGTGGGTAGAAGCAATAAAAAGATCTTCAATAAAATCTTCAGATCGCACTCCCCCACCTTTGGCACCGCGACCGCCGCGCTTTTGCCGACGATAGCTGGCAAGGGACGTTCGTTTAATATAGCCATGGTGCGATATTGTAATCACTACATCTTCTTCTTTTATCATGTCCTCAATATCTATCTCTTCCGCTTTCGGCCGAATTTGAGTCATTCGCTCATCTCCATATTCCTCTTTAATCTCTTTCATCTCATCGGTAAGAATTTCCATACGAAGGTCTTCGTTAGAGAGTATCTTGTTGTAGTATTCGATCTTTTCGGTTAGCTCTTGGTACTCTTCTTTAATCTTATCGCGCTCAAGCCCTGTCAGTTTCTGGAGGCGCATGGCAAGAATAGCTTTGGCTTGCGCTTCACTAAATTCAAAATCCTCCATAAGGCCCTCTTTGGCTGCATTGGGATTTTTAGAATTGCGAATTAATTTGATGACTTCATCCAGATGGTCGAGCGCTTTAAGCAAGCCTTCTAATATGTGTGCCCGTTCTTCCGCTTTGCGAAGTTGATACTTGGTTTTTCGGATGAGCACTTCATGGCGGTGGTCGACATAATGTTTAATTTGGGCTTTGAGTCCCAGTTGTATGGGCCGCCCTTTTACCAACCCTACGTTATTCATGCCGTAGGAAGTCTCAAGCTGGGTATATTTATACAGTTGGTTCAATACCACTTTCGAAATCGCATCACGCTTCAGTTCATACACTATGCGAAGCCCTTTTCGGTCGGATTCGTCCCGGATATCGGTAATGCCTTCGATCTTTTCATTATTGACCATATCGGCCGTCTTCATGATCAGCTTGGCTTTATTGACCTGGTAAGGGATTTCTGTCACCACAATACGGTCTTTGCCTTGCCGACCTTCCATAATTTCAGCTTCTCCACGTACCGTCACTTTCCCTTTCCCGGTCTGGTAACCTTCTAAGATCCCTTCCGTCCCATAAATCGTACCGCCGGTAGGAAAATCCGGTCCTTTGATATATTCATTTAACTCTTCATTAGTAATGTCATTATTATTAATGTAAGCCTGGATACCATCAATCACTTCGGTAAGATTGTGGGGCAACATGTTGGTGGCCATGCCAACAGCAATCCCGGATCCTCCATTGATCAGCAGATTGGGAATTTTAGCCGGTAATACAACCGGTTCTTCCAGGGTGTCATCAAAGTTCAATTCAAAATCAACGGTATCCTTATCAATATCTACCAGCATCTCTTCAGCAATCTTGTTCAACCGAGCCTCCGTATACCGCATAGCAGCAGGGCTATCGCCGTCTACAGAGCCAAAGTTACCTTGTCCATCCACTAAAGGATAGCGTAAGGACCAGCTTTGGGCCATACGTACCATCGTATCATAAACCGACAAGTCGCCATGCGGATGGTATTTACCGAGTACCTCGCCGACAATACGCGCTGATTTTTTGTGCGGTTTATTATGCCGGAGTCCTAATTCATGCATACCGAACAATACACGGCGCTGAACCGGTTTTAGCCCATCTCTAACATCAGGGAGTGCCCGGGCTACGATAACCGACATCGAATAATCGATGTAGGCACTCTTCATTTCTTCTTCTATATTAATTGGAATGATAGTCTC